>CAYNFY010000066.1:0-23905 GCA_964396585.1 uncultured Nocardioides sp. | reverse complement strand
GCCATGATTTCAGACCACCAAGCGTTTCAGAACTTACGACGCGCACCACTAGCGCTGCTATTCCTGGCAATGGTCGCTGTGTCGGGGTTTGCCACGGTGGGGCTGATCTTCGCCATCGATAGGCCGCACATGTCCCTTGGTAGTCGGGCCACCTTGGTAGGTTTCCTCGTCGCTTCCGTGCTTCCCTTGTTCGAATCGCCATGCGACATTGTGCGAGGCAAATTCGTCGAGCCGTCTTGGTGGCAGGCGTGCTGCTGGCTCGTCGGAGCGGGTATCGCTCTCTGGTGCCTGTGGTCGGAAGGACGCGCTCAAAATACCGCTCGGGCCAATGCGCAGCAGTATGGGCAGAGCGGCGCCTCCACCGTGGGCTCCGACGCTGGTTAACATTCCTTTTCACTCACTGCCTGCACACAGACTGGAAGGTTGATGTTGCTTGGGAGGACCCTGACCCGCGTCGTTCTGGGCTACTAGAGGATTCCCGTAGGACCGGCGTCCGGCCAGACTCGGTCCAGGTGCCCGGCGGGCTTGCTCTCTATTGGGCTGCCCACCCGTCCGCGGGTGTGGCTCGATTCCGGTTTGCAGCCCCGGGCGCCGCTGACGAGGCGTGGCTCAAGAGGGGACTGCCCAGCTCGTAGTAGCACTGCCCACCTCGCCGTCCACACCGGCACCAGCACAGGCGGGAGCAGCGCATGAACCACGTCTTCATCGGGGTCGATCCCCACAAACTGTCAGCAACGATCGAAGTCGTCGACCATCACGAGCAACTCCTCGGATCTGGACGCTTCACCACCGACCAAGCCGGCTACGCCGCGATGCGCACCTACGCCAAGGCATGGCCCGAGCGGGTCTGGGCTGTCGAGGGAGCCAACGGTGCCGGGCGACCGCTCGCCCAGCGCCTCCTCGAAGCCGGTGAACACGTCGTCGATGTCCCGGCCAAGCTCGCCGCCCGCGTCCGGCTCTTCGACACCGGCCATAACCGCAAGACCGACGCCCACGACGCCCACGCGGTTGCCGTCGTGGCGGTGCGTACCAAGGGCCTCAGGGTCCTGAAGATCGACGGCGAACTCGAGGCAATGCGGATGCTGACCGACCGCCGCGAAGCACTCACCCGACGTCGAGTGCAGACCGTGTGCCGGTTGCAGGCGCTGCTCGCGGAACTCCTGCCTGGTCAGGCGAAACGCGACATCACCACCGGCCAGGCCAAAGCGATGCTGGCCAGCGTCCGTCCCCGCGACATCGCCGGAAAGACCCGCCGCCGCATCGCTGCCGAAGAACTCGCCGAGCTGATCGCGGTCGAAGCGAAGATGAAGAAGGTCACAGCCGAGTTGAAGGCGATGGTCTCGGCACGGGAGTCACGGCTTATGGACATCCACGGTGTCGGGCCAGTGGTTGCGGCCCGGCTCCTTGCCGACGTCGGCGATGTCGCAAGGTTCGTTGACCGCAATCGGTTCGCGTCGTGGACCGGTACCGTGCCGCTGGATGCCTCGTCCGGTGAGCAGAACCGGCACCGTCTCTCGCGCGCCGGTAATCGCCGGGTCAACCACATGATCCACATCGCTGCGGTCACGCAGTTGAGGATCGACACCGACGGACGCGCCTACTACCGGCGTAAGAGAGCGGCCGGGAAGAAACCCCAGGAAGCACTCCGCTGTCCCAAGCGACGCATCTCAGACGCCATCTACAAGCAACTCGTCGCCGACGCCACACGAGCCGAAAACGCGGGGCCGGGAGGGCACTGCGGGGCGTCTCAAGAATCCAGCGCGGTCGATCTTCCCCGCACATCGACACTTCGGATCAGCCACTCCCGGACCCGCAGGACCGACGCTACTCCGCGCATCAGGCGACCCGGAAGAGCCAACCCGTCGAAGCCCACGCCAGCACCGGTTGACAACAGAGGGGAGCCGGAACGACGCTGGCGAGGCCAAGAGTGGAAGAACCGAGCCCCGGCCACCCATGACGGGTGACCGGGGCTCGAAGGCTCAGCGCAGAATGAGCGTCAGCTTTTGTTTGCCTTACGCGCTCGGCTTGCCGTCTTTGCGCGCTCGCCGGCGTTCAGGACGACCTTGCGGATGCGGACGAAGTCGGGGGTGACCTCGACGCATTCGTCGTCTCGGCAGAACTCCAGGCACTGCTCCAGGGAGAGCTTCTTCGGCGGGATCAGCTTCTCGAAGTTGTCGCTCGTGGCGGAGCGGATGTTGGTCTGGGCCTTCTCCTTCGTGATGTTGACGTCCATGTCGTCGGCGCGGGAGTTCTCGCCGATGATCATGCCCTCGTACACCTCGGTGGTGGGGTCCACGAACATGATGCCGCGCTCCTGCAGCGAGGTCATCGCGTACGCGGTGGCGGCACCAGCGCGGTCGGCGACCAGGGAGCCCGAGTTACGAGAGCGGATCTCACCGGTCCACGGCTCGTACTTCTCGAAGACGTGGGCGGCCATCCCGGTACCGCGGGTCTCGGTGAGGAAGTCGGTGCGGAACCCGATCAGGCCGCGGGCCGGGACGATGAACTCCATCCGGATCCAGCCGGTGCCGTGATTGCTCATCGACTCCATCCGGCCCTTGCGGTTGGCCAGCAGCTCGGTGATCGCGCCCAGGTACTCCTCGGGAGCGTCGATGGTGAGCCGCTCCATCGGCTCGTGCACCTTGCCGTTGATCTCCTTGGTGACCACCTGCGGCTTGCCTACGGTGAGCTCGAAGCCCTCACGACGCATCTGCTCGACCAGGATCGCCAGCGCCAGCTCGCCACGGCCCTGGACCTCCCAGGCGTCGGGCCGCTCCGTCGGCAGGATCCGCAGGGACACGTTGCCGACCAGTTCCGAGTCCAGCCGGTCCTTGACCAGGCGTGCGGTGACCTTGCCGCCCTTCACCCGGCCGACCAACGGCGAGGTGTTGGTACCGATGGTCATCGAGATGGCCGGCTCGTCGATCTGGATCAACGGCAGGGCCACCGGGTTCTCCGGGTCGGCCAGGGTCTCGCCGATCATGATCTCGGGAATGCCGGCGATCGCGACGATGTCACCCGGGCCGGCGCTCTCGCCGGGGACCCGGTCCAGGCCCTCGGTGACCAGCAACTCGGTGACCTTGACGTTCTTGATCTCGCCGTCACCGCGCATCCAGGCCACCTGCTGGCCCTTCTTCAGCACGCCCTCGTGCACCCGGACCAGCGCCAGACGACCCAGGAACGGAGAGGCGTCGAGGTTGGTCACGTGGGCCTGCAGCGGCGCGCCCTCGGTGTACTCGGGAGCCGGGATCGTGTCCAGGATCGTCTTGAACAGCGGCTCGAGGCTGTCGCCTTCGGGCAGGGTGCCGTTCTCCGGCTTCGCGGTCGAGGCGATCCCGGCCTTGCCCGAGGCGTAGATCACCGGGAAGTCGAGCGCGTCCTCATCGCCGGTCCCCTCGAGCAGATCCATGAACAGCTCGTAGGCCTCATCCACGACCTCGTCGATCCGCGCGTCGCTACGGTCGACCTTGTTCACGACCAGGACGACGGGCTTCTTCGCCTGCAACGCCTTGCGCAGCACGAAACGGGTCTGCGGCAGCGGACCCTCCGAGGCATCCACCAACAGCACGATGCCGTCCACCATCGACAGACCACGCTCGACCTCGCCACCGAAGTCAGCGTGACCGGGGGTGTCGATGATGTTGATCGTCATGCCGCCCTCGGGAGCCGAGGTGCCGTTGTAGTGGATGGCGGTGTTCTTCGCGAGAATGGTGATGCCCTTCTCGCGCTCGAGGTCACCGGAGTCCATGACTCGCTCGTTGACGCCCTCGGCCTGGTGGGCCGAGTAGGCGCCACCCTGCAGCAGCATGGCGTCGACCAGAGTGGTCTTACCGTGGTCGACGTGGGCCACGATGGCCACATTGCGAAGATCGTTGCGCAGTTTGGTCTCAGGCATGACGGGTCAGAGATCTCTTTCAGAAGGGTTGACCCGCACGTGTGGACGGGCGACAGTCGATTTTAAGGCTTGAGCGGCCCAACCTCCGATTTCACGACTCATGTCACGTTGAGTTCGCCCCGGGTGACGGGTTCACGTGGGCCCTCTGCCGTCCTGATTTCGGACGATTCGCCTCCGGTGGGTGATGGCTCCACGCCTCGACAACCGGGAGTCTTGTCTGCGTCGGGGGTGCCGGGTTGAGTGGGTTCATGGACGCAGCGCTATCCGCCTCGGGCTCGGAGCCGATGCGCCGCTGCGGGTTCATCCCGCCCTACCTGCTGCAGCGCCTCGCGGTGGCTGGTCTGGAGTGCGCCACCGACACGCTCGCCTTCGACCATCGGGTCCGATCGGTACGGGGCACGGCGCTGGCCACGGCGCCGCCGAAGCTGGCTTCGGCCTGGGTCGTGCACAGCGCGGGCAACACCACCGAGCTGCCGGGTACTGCCGTCCGGGGCACCGGGGAGGTGGCGTCCGGAGACATCGCGGTCGATGAGGCAGCCACCGGGATCGAGGCCACTCTGGCGCTGTTCCAGGAGCACCTGGGACGTGATTCATACGACGGCAAGGGTGCCAGTGTGAGCCTGAGCGTGCACTACGGCACCGACTACGACAACGCGTTCTGGGACGGCGCCCAGTTGGTTTTCGGCGACGGCGACGGCCAGATCTTCGATCGGTTCACCAAACCGGTCGACGTGCTCGCCCACGAGTTCACCCACGCGGTCACCGAGTACACCGCGGGTCTCGTCTACTCCGGACAATCCGGCGCCCTCAACGAGTCGGTCTCCGACGCATTCGCCTCCTGCCTCAAGCAGCGGGTGCTCGGCCAGTCGGCTGAGGCCGCGGACTGGCTGATCGGGGAGGGCATCTTCCTGGCCGGTGTGCGGGCCCGAGCGCTGCGTGACCTGGCGCATCCGGGTACCGCCTACGACGACCCGCGGCTCGGCAAGGACCCGCAGGTCGGCTCCATGTCCGACTACCGGGAGACCTCCGAGGACGATGGGGGAGTGCACCTCAACTCCGGGATCCCGAACCGTGCCTTCCAGTTGGCGGCGGTTGCGATCGGCGGTGACAGCATCGACGGTGCCGGAGCGATCTGGTACCGGGCGCTCATCGGTGGTGGCGTCCATCCCAGTACCGACTTCTCCGGCTTCGCCGCGGCCACGATCGCCGCGGCCGACATCCACGCCGACGCGGTGCGGTCCGCCTGGGCGGAGGTAGGCGTCGAGCCCGGGATCCTGGTCACGCCCTCGGATGCCGGCTTCGGCGGCGGCCCCGGTTCCAGGAAGTTGACCGTGCGCCGGACCGGCGGCTTCGCCGGAATGACCACCGAGGTCCAGGTCGACCTGGACTCCGAGGGGCCCGGAGTGGCCGGAGTCCGGGACCTGCTCGGCAGGATCACCGAAGCAGGTCTGTGGTCATCGCCGGCTGAGTCCTCACCCGGCAGCCATCCGGATGGCTTCACCTACGTCTTCCAGCTGGGGGATAACGCCCCGCTGCGGGTGAGGGAGCAGGACCTGACCCCACCCTTCTCGGAGCTGGCCGAGGAGGTGCTTCGCCGCCGCTGAGGAGGCACTTAACAGCCGCCTCAGCGGGGGCGAAGGTCAGGCCAGGGCGCGGTCGAGGGCGGCCTGCACATGCAGGGTGGTGCAGGGGAAGACCGGGAGCTCTACGTCGGACTGCTTGATCAGCAGTTCCAACTCGGTGCAACCGAGAAGCACGCCGCCGGCACCGGCATCCCACATCTCCTCGATCATGCTGACGACCTTGCGCCGGGTCGAGTCGAGGACCTTGCCGTACACCAGCTCGTCGTAGATGGCGCTGTTCAAGAACTGGTGGTGTTCGGCAGCGGGCACGATCACCTCGGGGCCACCGTCGGCGATCCGGTTGATGAAGAAGGGGTCGTTCATGGCCACGCCGGTGCCGAGGAAGCCCACCTTCTTCACCCCGGCGGCCGTGACCGCGTCGCGGACCACATCGGCCAGATGCAGCAGGGGGATCGAGACCGCGGACTCCACCTGCTCGGCGACCTTGTGGTAGGTGGTCGTGCACAGAATGATGAAGTCCGCGCCCGCCCGTTCCACCCCACGGGCCGCATCCGCGAGCAGGTCGCCCACCTGGTCCCAGCGGGCGCCTTCGCTCTTGGCGGTGAGCTCGGCGAAATCCACCGTGCTCAGCACCAGTTTGGGTGACGCGAGGCCACCCACTCGCTCGCTCACTTCGAGATTGAGATCCCGGTAGTACACCAGGGTCGATTGGAAGCTCATGCCGCCGACAAGTCCGATGGTCTGCACGCGCTCAGTGTGCCACTGACCTGCGCGAATGTGGACCCGGATCGACCATCATGTGACCGGTAGGTAACGCGCCCCGCGTGAAACGGGACCGGGGCCCGTCAAGGGGGTACCGGGTGAACCGAGGATCGGGTGTCGGACACTCGGTCATCGGTTCAGATCCGGTGCACCCTGTGGTTCGCGGCCTGGGCCCGGGGCCGGATCACCATCGAGTCGATGTTCACGTGCGCGGGTCGAGTCGCCATCCAGACGATGGCCTCGGCCACGTCGTCGGCGACCAACGGGTCGGGGACCCCGGCATAGACCGCCGCCGCCTTCTGGGCGTCCCCCTCGTAGCGCTTCATCGCGAACTCATCGGTGGCCACCATCCCCGGGGCGATCTCGCAGACCCGGATCGGCTCACCCAGCAACTCCAGCCGCAGGGTCTCCGAAACCGCCCGGGCGCCGTGCTTGGCCGCGACGTAGCCGCCACCGTTCTCGTAGGGCCAGCGGCCGGCCGTCGAGGTCACGTTGACCACCACGCCGTCGCCGCCGGCCCGGAGTGCCGGGAGCAGCGCCTGAGTGACCTGGACGGTGCCGATCACATTGACGTCGTACATCGCCCGCCACACGTCCGGATCGGCCTGTTCGACCGTGCTGGCATCGAAGGCACCACCGGCGTTGTTGACCAGTACCGCCAGGTCCGGTCCGACCGCGCGAGCCAGCCTCGCCACCTGCTCGGTGTTCGTCACATCACAGACGACGGCGACCCCGCCGATCTCGGCGGCCAGCGCCTCGATCCGATCCAGCCGCCGGGCGGCGCACACGACCCGGAAGCCGTCGGCCGCCAACCCACGTGCCGTGGCCGCACCGATCCCGCTCGAGGCGCCGGTCACCACGGCGGTGCGAACGGACAGGGACGGAGCGGGGGGAGTCGGGTTCACGCCCCCATCGTGACAGTCCCGGGGCTGATGGAGAATGGGGTCTCGTGAAGATCATTGCGGCGGCGGACGGATCCGCGCTCGGCAACCCGGGGCCGGCAGGGTGGGGCTGGTATTCCGACGCCGAGCACTGGGCCTGCGGTGGTTGGCCGCACGGCACCAACAACATGGGTGAGTTGATGGCGGTGCTGGATCTGCTCCAGCAGACCGCCCACCTGGACGCGGACGTGCATGTCCTGTGTGACTCCAAGTACGTGATCGACTCGGTCACCAAGTGGATGCCCGGCTGGAAGAAGAACGGCTGGAAGAAGAAGGACAAGAAGCCGGTCCTCAACGTCGAGTTGATGAAGGGCATCGACGCCGCCAAGCAGGAGATCGAGCGACAGGGCCGCAACGTCACCTTCGAATGGGTCAAGGGCCACGCGGGTCACGCTCTCAACGAGGAGGCCGACCGGTTGGCCAATGGCGCCGCCCGGGCCTACCAGGCCGGCCGGGTTCCCGCTCCCGGACCCGGATGGGAGGGCGCCGCGACGGCGCATCCCGATGCCCGGGTCGGGCAGATCGAGGAAGAGCCCGACCTGTTCAGCGTGCTGAGCGCGGCCGACCTGGCCGACTCCACCCCGGCCCCGGTGACCAGCACGGTCGACGAGGTCGTCGCGGCCGAGCGGGCGCTGCTCGACGATGAGGTGCGCAGCGACCGTGCGGCGGTTGCCGGATGGCTGCACCCGGACTGGCTCGAGATCGACGCATCGGGTCGGCTGTGGACCCGCGACGAGCTGCTGGCCGAGATCCAGCCGCTGGGTCCGGTCCGACTCGAAGTGGTCGAGACCAGCGAGCCGAGCGCCGACACGATGCTCCTGGTCTGGCGAGCGATCGGTGAGCACACCGCATTGCGCTCCTCGTTGTGGGTGAGGGTCGACGGTCGCTGGCTGCAACGCTTCGCCCACGGCACTCGGGAGCCGTGAACCGATCCCATCGGAGGGTCGGGAATTCCTGGAGCCACGCAATCGTTGGAGTTGTCCGGGGCAGGAGGAGTCTGCCCCGGACAGGCTCACAGCTTGGAGAGGAGTGCCGTGACTGCAGTGGACGATGGGCCGCTCCGTCGAGTGGCGATGGTCAGTCTGCACACCTCGCCGCTGGACCAGCCCGGCACCGGCGACGCCGGGGGGATGAACGTCTACGTACTCGAGCTCTCCCGACGCCTGGCCGAACGCGGAGTCGAGGTCGACGTGTTCACCCGGGCCACCTCCTCGGCGCTGCCGCCAGTCGTCGAGCCCACCGCCGGGCTCCGGGTACACCACGTCGTGGCCGGCCCGTTCGAAGGACTGGGCAAGGCCGAACTGCCCGGTCAGCTGTGTGTGTTCGCCCGCGAGGTACTGCGCGCCGAGGCGATGCACCCGGCGGGGCATTACGACATCGTGCACTCGCACTACTGGCTCTCGGGCCAGGTCGGCGCGCTCGCCCGGGATCGCTGGGGAGTCCCGCTGGTGCACTCCATGCACACCATGGCCAAGGTGAAGAACGCCGGGCTGGCCCTGGGCGACACCCCCGAGCCGGCCGCCCGGGTGATCGGTGAGGAGCAGGTGGTCGCCGCCGCGGACCTGCTGCTGGCCAATACCGGGTTGGAGGCACGGCAACTGGTCGACCTGTACGACGCGGATCCCACTCGGGTCAAGGTCGTCCATCCGGGAGTCGACCTCTCTGTGTTCCGTCCGGTGCCCGACGCCCGTGCCTCGCTCGGTCTGGCCGAAGACGCCACCGTGCTGCTCTTCGCCGGGCGGATCCAACCGCTGAAGGCCCCCGACGTGTTGTTGCGTGCCGTGGCGTTGTTACTGGACCGGTCGCCGGAGCTGCGGGCCGGCCTGGTGGTGCCGATCGTCGGTGGACCCTCCGGCAACGGGCTGGACCATCCGCGGCTCCTGGCCCGGCTCGCCACCGAGCTGGGTCTGGACGACGTGGTCCGGTTCGTCCCTCCGGTCGCGCAACCCGATCTGGCGCGTTGGCTCTCGGCGGCCACCCTGGTCGCGGTGCCCTCCTACAACGAGTCGTTCGGTCTGGTGGCGGTGGAGGCCCAGTCATGCGGTGCCCCGGTGGTGGCCGCCTCGGTCGGGGGGCTGCCCACCGTCGTCGCCGACGGCACCAGCGGTCTGCTGGTGGACGGACACGATCCGCGGGACTGGGCCGTCGCCTTGGGGCGCATGCTGTGCGAGCAGGGACTGCGCGAGAAGCTGGCCGACGGCGCCGGACGCCAGGCCGCCAGATTCTCCTGGGACTCCACAGCGGAGGCGACACTGGACGCCTACGAACATGCCCGGCGAACGATGCGGTGGGAGATGACCCGATGAGCGAGGAACAGTTCAGCGCCGCCGAACTGGGCGGTCTGCGCGCCGAGGTGGCTCGGCAGGTGCGTGACTACCTGATCGAGACCGACCTCGAATACGAGGAGGAGACGCCGGGCCAGTTCTCCTTCGCCCTACCCGGCCAGCGCAAGCTGCAGACTCCCGTCCGGCTCGACGTCGGGCAACACGCGCTCGGAGTGCATGCGTTCGTGTGCCGCAATCCCGACGAGAACCACGAACGCGTCTACCGATGGCTGCTGGAACGCAACCTGAGGATGTTCGGCATCGCCTTCGCCGTCGACAAGGACGGTGACATCTATCTCGATGCGCGGCTCCCGCTGACCGGCTGGGACGGCGCGGCACTGGACAACCTGCTGGGGTCGGTGCTGTCGAACGCCGACGAGTCGTTCAACCAGATCCTCGAACTCGGCTTCGCCACGTCCATCCGCAAGGAGTACGTGTGGAGGTTGGAGAACGGTGAGTCCACCGCGAATCTCGGGGCGTTCATGGGCTGGCTGGAGCGGGACTGACCCGACCCCGTGTCGCGCGGAATTCAGACTTCCAGCTTGTAGCCCAGCCCGCGCACCGTGATCAGCAGCTCCGGAGTGGAGGGATCCGTCTCCAGCTTGGCGCGCAGTCGCTTCACGTGCACGTCCAGGGTCTTGGTGTCGCCGACATAGTCCGACCCCCAGACCCGGTCGATCAGCTGCCCACGGGTGAGTACCCGACCCGGATTACGGAGGAACATCTCCAGCAGCTCGAATTCCTTGAGCGGGAACCGCTGGTCGGTCCCGTTCACGGTCACCACGTGCCGCTCCACGTCCATCCGGACCGGACCGGCCTCCAGGGTGTCCGGCATCAGCTCCGGCTCGGTCCCGCGCCGCAGCACCGCCCGGATCCGGGCGGTCAGCTCGCGTGGGGAGTACGGCTTGGTGACGTAGTCGTCGGCACCGAGTTCGAGGCCCACCACCTTGTCGACCTCGTCATCCTTCGCCGAGACCATGATCACCGGCACATTCGAGCTCTGCCGGATCTGGCGGCACACCTCGGTACCGGGCAGCCCGGGCAGCATCAGGTCCAACAGCACGATGTCGGCGCCATTGCGGTCGAATTCGGTCAGTGCGTCGGGGCCGGTCGCGGCGATCGCGACCTCGTAGCCTTCCTTGCGGAGCATGTAGGCGAGCGCGTCGCTGTAGCTCTCTTCGTCCTCGACAACGAGTACCCGGGTCACCGGTCGGTCTCCTTCTGGTTCAGGTGCTGCATGGTGGACGGCGACGTCCCCTGCGGGGAGGTCGCCGGGCCGCTGCGCGGCAAGGTCAAGGTGAACGTGGAGCCCTGGCCCTCGACGGACCAGACTGCCACGTCGCCGCCGTGGGTGGCGGCCACGTGCTTCACGATGGAGAGGCCCAGCCCGGTGCCGCCGGTGCTGCGATGCCGGGCCGGGTCGACCCGGTAGAAGCGCTCGAAGATCCGTTCCACCTCCTCGGGCGCGATTCCGATGCCCTGATCGATCACCGAGATCTCGACACTCTCCTCGGTACCCCGGGTGGTGACCACGACGCTGGATCCCTCGACGGAGTAGGCGACCGCGTTGGTGACCAGGTTGCTCACCGCGGAGAGCACCTGGTCCCGGCTTCCGCTGACCTGTAGGCCGCTGGTGCCGCCGGTGACCAGGGTGATGCCCTTGGCCTGGGCGTCGGTTCCGCTGGTGTCCACCGCGATGTCGACGACCGAGTCGATGTCGACCGGAGCCGGTTCGCTCACGGCGATATCGGCCTGCAGCCGGGAGAGGTCGATGATCTGCTGTACCAGCTTGGTCAGCCGATCGGACTCGATCTGCATCCGGCCGGCGAAGCGCTGGACGGCCTCGGGATCGTCGGCGGCGTCGGCCACCGCCTCGGAGAGCAGTCTGATCGCGCCGACCGGAGTCTTGAGCTCGTGGCTCACATTGGCCACGAAGTCGCGCCGCACCGCCTCGACCCGACGCTCCTTGGTCCGGTCCTCGACGAGCGCCAGAATCATCCGCGGACCCAGGGGGGCCACCCGCGCGGTCACCGTTCGGTGCGGCATCCGGTCTCGGAGCAGATTCATCTCGGTCTCCCGGATCTGCCCGTCACGCCGCACCTGACCGACCAGCTCGGTCAGCTCCTCCACCACCAGGGTTCGTCCGCGCACCAGTCCCATCACGTAGGCAGGGGCCGAGGCCTTGATCACGTTGTCCGACTCGTCGAGCACCACGGCGCTGCTGCGCAGTACCGAGAGAACGGTGGTCACCTCGGGTGGGATGGCCCCCGTCGTGTCCGGGGGGATCGTGTGCTGTTGGCGGTCACTGATGTGCCACGCCAAGACGGCGCCGCCGGCGACCAAGGCGCCCATCAGCGCTGCCAGCGCAGCCTGCATCGTCGGGTCCACAGCAGAAGCCTACGCATGCGGCTCACCTGGTATTTCACTCCTAGACGCCGGAACGCCGAGTGTTCATCACACGTTCACGCCTCGTCGCCTGTTGGTCACTCAGCGCCAGTACGGTCGCTGACATGCGCGAGCTCTTCCATGAACAGCTCGACGGGGTCTTCGAGGACCTGGCCGCCATCGGCCAGCTCGTCGTCACCGCCGTCGATCAGGCCACCCAAGCACTGCTCACCGGTGACGCGGTCAAGGCCGAGGCCGTGATCAGTGCCGACTCCGACATAGACCTCGCCCGGGAGCGGGTGGAGGACGACGCTTTCGCGCTGCTCTCGCTCCAGGCTCCGGTGGCCGGCGACCTGCGGGTCGTGGTGGCGGCCCTGAGGATGGTGGCCGAACTGGAGCGGATGGGTGATCTCTCGGTACATGTCGCCAAGATCGCCCGGCTCCGGGTGCCGGGACTGGCGGTCCCCGATGAGGCCCGCCCGACCATCGAACGGATGGCCGAGGTGGCCGAGGACATGGTGTCGCGGGTGGTGCAGATCATCACCGAACGCGATGTCGAGGCGGCCGCCGAGCTGGCGCGTGACGACGAGGAGATGGACTCCCTGCGCCGGGGCAGCTTCACCATGCTGCTGGGTGACGGCTGGAACCATGGCGTGGAGGCGGCCGTCGACATCGCCCTGCTGGGCCGCTACTACGAGCGAATCGCCGACCACGCGGTCAGCATCGCCCATCGGGTGGTCTTCGTGGTCACCGGAGACCACCCGACGTCCCAGGAGGACTGACCCGCCGGATCTTCAGCGGCCCTGGTTGGCCACGGCCGCGGCTGCTGCCGCGGCCGCCTCGGGATCCAGGTAGCGGCCGCCGGAGACGGTCGGGGCCAGATTCTCGTCCAACTCGTAGACCAACGGCATGCCGGTCGGGATGTTGACCCCGGCGATGTCGTCGTCACTGATCGAGTCGAGGTGCTTGACGATGGCCCGCAGCGAGTTGCCGTGGGCCGCGATCAGCACGGTCCGGCCGGCTCGCAGGTCGTCGGTGATCGCGCCGGAGTAGTACGGCAGCAGTCGGGTGATGACGTCCTTGAGGCACTCGGTACGGGGCAGGTCAGCACCGAGATCCGCATACCGGGGGTCGCCCACCTGGCTGAACTCGCTGTCGTCGGCCAACGGCGGCGGCGGCACGTCGAAGGAGCGCCGCCACTCCATGAACTGGTCCTCGCCGTACTCGGCCAGGGTCTGCTTCTTGTCCTTGCCCTGCAGCGCGCCGTAGTGACGCTCGTTTAGCCGCCAGTCCCGGCGGACCGGAATCCAATGCCGGTCCGCGGCGTCCAGTGCCAGCGCCGCGGTGTTGATCGCGCGCCGCTGCAGTGAGGTGTGCACCACGTCGGGCAACACACCGGCTTCCTTGAGCAGCTCACCACCGCGGACAGCCTCGGTCCGCCCCTTGTCGGTGAGTGCGACGTCCACCCAACCGGTGAACAGGTTCTTAGCGTTCCACTCGCTCTCGCCGTGGCGCAGCAGTACCAGGGTGTGGCTCATGCTCAGCCTTCTTCGCCGTGGCCGGCCGGTGCCTCACGCACCGGCTGCTCCAAGGCGATGCCATTCTGGCCCCACTCGGCGTATTCGCCCCAGGCACCCAGGACCGGCACGTTGAGCTCGACCTCGTCGCCGTTGCTGACCGAGACCACCAGGCGCACGTAGTCACCCGGGGTGATCGGCTCGGTGACCTCCTGGGCGGAGTCGGACTCGAGGGTGAAGTTCCTGGACTTGCCCTCGACGATGACCTTGGGGTCCTCGATCTGTGGTGTCACCAGGGCCGAGGCCGGCACCTTCACGGGGGTGAAGCCGGTGATCGTCGCCTCGGCGCCGGTTCCGGCCGCGAGGTCGGTGATGGTCACCGCGTTCTCGGTGTCCTGATTCGAGTACGTGGCGATGAAGCGTGCCGCGCCGTCCTCGTCGGAGATCAGCACGGCGTTGAGCACGTCGAGCTTGCCGTCGTGGTTATTGGCACCAGCGGTGATGTCGTTGGCCCGGTCGGTGGCCACCTCGAAACCGCATCCGGTCAGCACGGGAGCGGTGAACACGAGCGCACTGACCACCAGTGCGGTCTTGCGTCGGAGCTGCATGTCTAGGCCTTCATGGTCGTCCAATGGGCCCGGTGGCCCGGTGGTGTCGGCGGTATCGGCCGGACTAGGTCCGGCCGACGTGAGCCTAGGGTATCGCCTCACCTGCCCTGGCTGACCCGGTGGGCCACCACAAGCATCGCCACGGTCAGTGCGGCCAGGTAGGCGCAGGTGATCCAGAACAGTCGTGGTGCCCCGACGCGCATGGCGAGTACCAGGGGCAGCGACCGGTGCCCGTCCCTATGGTCGGGGAGCAACCCGGGCAGCGAGGTGAGGAGGTGCACCCCGACGCCGATCGCCGCCGCGAGCAGGACGAGTCGCAGGTCGGGATCGTCGCCCTGGGCCCGTCCGCCGAAGCCGCCGTGACTCAGGAACGGCGCATACAGCGCCCACACCGCCGCCCAGGGCAGCCAGGAGAGCCAGCCGGTGCGCAGTGCCACGTTGCCGAGCAGGCCGACCACCACGGCCACCAGGTAGAAGGTCGCCGCCTCGAGGCCGTTGGCCACGGCGAGCGGTATCAGCACCAGCACCGCGACGCCGATCGCGAACCAGGCCGAGGCCGGCTCCAACAACCCCTGGGCGATCGGCTTGCGGGGGGCGTCGTGTCGGTGGTCGCGACCCGCGTCCACCAGGTCGTTGTGCCAGCCGAGGATGCATTGTCCGACCAGCACGGTGCCGAAGACCAGGGCCATCTCGCGCGCCGGCCGCCCGCCGATCCCGGCCGCGAGGGCCAGCGCCGACGCGGTCAGCACGCCCTGCCTCAGATGAGCGGCACGCAGCAGCAGGACGAGTGTCGAGTGACTCGCGGCGGTCGGGTTCGGCGGGATCTCGATCGGCTGCTCAAGATCGTCCCGCTGACGCTCTTCAGGTACGGAGGGCATGGACGAAGTATGGCCCCGGCAGGTCCACCGAACTCATGGACAAGAACCCCCGAGATCTTTGTGGCAGGCACAAGCGACGTCGTCTGTCAAGCCGACATAGTGCCCCTGACCTGCGCAAACGCATTCCGATTATGTCGTGGAACGTGTTAGACTCATCACCTAGGAAGGGGAATTGAACACATGACTTTTGCTGTCGGGGAAACCGTCGTCTATCCCAATCACGGGGCCGCTGTCATCGAGAAGATCGAGATGCGGAAGATCAAGGGTGTGGACCGGCAGTACCTGGTTCTGCGGATCGTCGCGCAACAGGACCTGGTGGTCCGGGTCCCGGCCGACAATCTCGACCTGGTGGGTGTGCGCGATGTCGTTGACCGAGAAGGCCTGGACAAGGTGTTCGAGGTACTGCGAGCCGCACATGTGGAGGAGCCGACCAACTGGTCGCGTCGCTACAAGGCCAACCTTGAGAAGCTGCATTCCGGTGACGTGATGAAGGTCGCCGAGGTCGTCCGCGACCTGTGGCGCCGCGAGCGTGATCGGGGACTGTCCGCCGGCGAGAAGCGGATGCTGGCCAAGGCGCGTCAGATCCTGGTCTCGGAGTTGGCGTTGGCCGAGAAGACCAACGAGGACAAGGCCGAGGCCATGCTGGACGAGGTACTGGCCTCCTGAGTGTGGACGTGACCGCGTACGACTACGCCTCGCGTGAGAACCGCGAGAATATCGCCTTCGGCAGCGTCCTGGTTTCGGCCGGGTCGCTGCCGTTCGCACTCCTACACGGTGAGGCGCTGGTGGCCTGTGCCGCCTGGGGCCTGGGCGAAGCAGGCGTGACGCTGCTGGACGACTCCGTGGAGTGGTCCGGGCTGATGACCGACGACGAGGACGACGAGGCCCTGTTCCTGGTCGTGCACGACGCGCTCTGCCCCGCGGTTCCGAGCGCGTTCATCGCCTCCTGTCTGGAGACCTCGGCCGACACCGGCGTGGTCGTCGCGGGGACGCGTCCGGTCACGGACACGGTCAAGCAACTGCGCCACGACGAGACCGGCACCTACGTGGGGGACACCGTGGAGCGTGAAGACCTGGCCCAGGCCACCTCGCCCGTGGTGCTCCCGCCGGCCGCGGTCGTGATCGCGGCCGAGCTCTGGCCGGGCGGGCCGGCGGACCTGCCCACGGACCCTGATGAGATCGTCGCCCGCCTCGCCGAGCGGATCGGTGTCCACCTGGCTGCCGCACCACCCGAAGGACGCCGGGTGGCTAGTGTCGATGAGGTACGCCTCCTGGAGGCCAGTACCACCCCCGAGCGCTGAGCGGATCCAGCGGAGCTCGGTTCAGGAGTTCCGGTCGCTCTGATTCTCGGGCCGATCGGCGTCGGCGAGTAGCTGCTCGGCCGTCTGCACGTCCCCGGGGAAGGTCACCTTCAGGTTCGCGGACGGCGCCCGTACCGCAGCGATCCGGACCTGGGGGCAGTAACGTTCCACCGTCGCGGCCGTGTCGGAGCCCTCGAAGCCGTCCGCGGCAGCGGCCTCGTACGCGCTCAGCAGGTCCTGGGCACCGAAGGCCTGGGGGGTCTGCACCGCCGCCAGCTCCTCGATCCGGGCCCCGTCTCGCCGACGGATGAGTCCCGTCACCTCGCGCACCGGCACCGCGCCACCGTGGACCGCCGCAGCCTGGAGTACCTCGGACCAGAGGGCGCGAGACGCCAGCGGTCGAGCGCCGTCGTGTACCGCCACCACATCGATCTCGGCAGCGGTGATCGCGGAGCGAAGCATCCGCAGGGCGGCCGTCTCGGAGGCGTGCCGAGTGGCACCACCGGTGACCACCTGCACCTCGTCGGCGTCGGCCAGGTGGGGGGCGAGTAGGTCGATGACCTGGGCCTCCTCGCCGGGACGTACCACCAATACCACCCGGCCGATCTCAGGAACCGACAGAGCGGTGCGCAACGAGTGCGCCAGCAGCGGTCGCCCGCCCAGTTCGAGCAGCACCTTGTTGCGTCCCGCGCCCATCCTGGTGCCGGAGCCGGCACCCAGGACCACCGCGACCGCGCGCAGGGTGCTCATCGGTCACCCACCGGGATCACGAGAGCGGTGGCGATGGCCGCGACGCCCTCGCCGCGACCGGTCAGTCCCAGGCCGTCCGTCGTCGTGGCGGAGACCTGCACCGGGGCGCCCGCGGCAGCACCCAGGGCGGCCTCGGCCTCGGCGCGGCGAGGCCCCAGCCGGGGCCGGTTGCCGATCACCTGGATGACCACATTGCCGATCTCGAAGCCGGCCGCTCGGACCCGGTGCGCGGTCTCGGCGAGCAGAGTCGATCCGGCGGCGCCGGCCCACTCGGGCTCGCTGGTGCCGAAGTTGCTGCCCAGGTCGCCGAGACCGGCTGCGGACAGCAGCGCATCGCACGCCGCGTGTGCGGCGACGTCGGCATCGGAATGGCCCTGGAGCCCCTGCGGCTCATCGGGCCAGGCCAGCCCGGCCAGGTGCATCGCAACGCCGTCCACGAGTCGGTGCACGTCGGTTCCGATGCCCACCCGAGGTAGGGCGGAGCGGCTCGAAGCGGCAGGTCGACTGGGGTGCTGGCTCACCTGTCAGATCATGCCTGAGTCAAGATGGGCTGGTGAACGGTCCCCGCCAGTCGTCTCGATTCCCGTGGATCGTCGCGGGCGTATTCGCCGGGCTCGTCGGGCTCGCGGTGACCACCGCCATCACCTGGATCTTCACGCTCTCGCAGTCGGTGATGCTGATCGTGGCCGGAGTCGCCCGGCATGCGGTACCCGAACGGGCCCACGAGACCGCCGAGAAGTACCTGGGTCTGGCCGACCGCGGCGTCTTCGTGACGCTGCTGGTGCTGGCCGGTCTCGCCGTGTGCGCCTACGCCGGCGCGGCCTCCCGTCGTCGCTGGTGGGAGGGTGCGGTGCTGCTGGTGCTGTTGGCTGCGGTCCCGGTCTTCGCGGTGCTCACCCAGTCGGGCAGCACCTTCGGCGACCTCACCCCGGTGCTGTGCGGGCTGGCGGCGGCACTCTTCACCCTCGGGGTCCTCGGCTGGTTGCTGAGGCGCTATCCCGAGGCCCTCGCCTTGACCCCTGGACCGGATCTGGCGCTCCGGGCCCGGACCGGGCGGCGGGCGCTGCTCGGCTCGGTGGTGGCCATCGCGGCCGGGGGCGCGGCAGGCCTTCTGGTCGGGCACCGGGTCGGCCAGCGGCGCAGGCATGTCGCGGTGAGCCGCAGTCTGCTGCGGATCAGCGAGATCACCGAACCGATAGTGCCCGCCCAGGCCCGGGTGGGCCTTGACGGGATCACTCCCTGGCGGACCAGGACCGAGCATTTCTTCGTCCGGGACACGGTGCTGCAGGTACCGACCATCGAGCCGGACGACTGGACCCTGCGGGTCCACGGCATGGTCGAGCGCGAGATCGTGCTGCGCTATGTCGACCTGGTTGCGATGCCGCTGACGGAGGCCTGGGTGACGCTGGGATGTCGACACAACGAGGTCGGCGGAGAGCTGGTCGGCAATGCCTGGTGGTCGGGGGTCCGGGTGGCGGACGTGCTGGCTCGGGCCGGGGTCCTGCCACAGGCCGACTCCGTACTGCAGACCTCCCACGACGGCTGGCAGTGCGTGACGCCGATCGGTGCGCTGACCGACAGCCGCGACGCGTTGCTGGCCTTCGGAATGGACGGAGCGCCCCTCACCCTCGAGCACGGCTTTCCGGTACGCACCGTGGTGCCCGGTGTCTTCGGCGACGCGGGCGCCTGCAAGTGGGTGGTCGACCTCGAGGTGACCCGGGCGGTCCGGCTCGACGACTCGGTCTCCGGGAGCGACGGGGTGTCGGCCCTGACTCTCGCCTCGCGCATCGATACCCCGGCCGACGGGGACGGGATCGAACTGACCGCCGACTCGGACGGCGTCGGTCAGCTCCAGGTGGGTGGGGTGGCCTGGGCCTCGCGGCTCGGGGTCAGCGCGGTGGAGGTCTCGCTGGACGGGGGCGGGTGGCGACGGGCGTTAGTGGCTCGGCCGGGGGTCGAGGACACCTGGGTGCAGTGGTCGGCCGGGCTGTCGATCTCTGCGGGCGAGCACGACCTGAGGGTGCGGGCAGTGGACGGGGACGGCCGAGTACAGCAGGGTGTGCTGCAGGGGCCCGATCCTGGACCGGCCTCCGGCTGGCACACCGTACGATTCGGAGTCAATATCCCTCCCGCCGATTCGGACTGATGGACGGCGATCAAGGCTCGGCCGCACGGACCCGCATGAACGAGAGGACCCGATGAACGACTTCGAGACGAACTCCGGCGCAGCCCTGGTGGTGGGCGGCAGTGGAGGACTCGGGCTGGCCACCGCACAACTCCTGGTACAGCGTGGCTCATCCGTGGCGCTCACCTATCGGAGCAACCGGGAGGCCGCTGAGCGGGTACTCGACCGGGCCCGGGAGTGGGGTGTGAAGTCCTCCGCCTACTCACTTGACGTGGCGGACCCCGATGCTTGTGCCCACGTGGTGGAGCAGGCCGTGGCGCAGCACGGAGGCCTGCACACGCTGATCTACGCGGCCGGTCCGCACGTGCCGATGGTGCATCTGTCGAAGGTGGATCCGCGCCAGATGGCCGCCCAGTTCGCGGATGACGCCGCTGGTTTCTTCAACGTGGTCCACCCGGCCCTGCCGGCCCTGCGTGAGACCGGAGGCTCGATCGTGGCGATCACCACGGCGGGAACCGATCGGTACCCGGTGCGCGACGGGCTCTCGTCGGCTCCGAAGGCCGCTGTCGAGGCACTGGTACGGGGATTGGCCGCCGAGGAGGGGCGGTTCGGGGTCCGGGTCAACGCGGTCGGCCCCGGCATGCTGACCGACGGAATGGCGGCCCGGCTGATGGCCGACGGTGACCTCGACGAGGAGGCACTCGCGGTCACCCGGCGCAACATCCCGATGCGACGCTTCGGCACCGCCCACGACATCGCCGAGGCGGTCTGCTTCCTGGCTTCGGACCGAGCCGGATTCATCTCCGGGCAGAAGATCAACGTGGACGGCGGCTACACCACCTGAGCAGCGCTGATGAGGCAGACATGTGCCTCATCAGCCGATGACGTAGGCCAGTCCGCCCGAACCGCTGGGGGAGGCGGGGATCCAGACGTTCTCGAACTGGCTGCGGTCATAGGTTCGGCGGACCGTGGCGTTGGTCGGGGCGGCGGGGTCGTTGACCACCACGTTGCCGGAGGCGTCGAAGCCGACCACCACCATCAGGTGGCCGTTGGTCATCGAGATGGGTGCATTGGCCAACTCGCCGCGACCGAACCGTACCGACACCACGACCGGGGTGCCCGAATTGATGTAGGGCTCCAGTTCACGCAGGCTGTTGAACCGGGTCACCACCGACGGGCGTCCGCGAGTGGCGGCGTAGGCGGTGTTGAACGGCCAGTTGCCGGCTCCGCGGTATCGGTAGTCGTAGGTGGAGCGGGCGGCGTGATCCACCACCGGGTCGGCATGGGTGGCCGGGATCCACTTGATCGCCTTCGGACCCGGCAGGGCACGGCGGTAGGCCAGCACCATGGAGACCGAGGTGGGGGAGCACCAGGCCTCGCCGCCACCGCCCCAGGCGGGGTAGTGGCCGCGATGCACCATCTGGGAGTAGCCCGGTACCGCGAGCGTCTTCCCGGCCGCGTTGCCCACCTTGGACACCTTCACGCTGCTCGCGGTGGAGAGGCGTGAGGCGATGCCGCTCACCGCGCTCAGTCGCGGTGCGGCGCGACCGCCCGGCCGGCGCAGCAGATCGACCCGGACCTGCCAGGAGACCAGGCCGTCATTCGAGGTGCTCTGCCAGGTGTCGACGTTCATCCGGCCCAGGTCGTCGGGTTGGGCTTTGAAGCTGTGCCGCTTCACGTGCACGTCCTTGGCGGCCCACAGCGCCACATTGTCCCAGCTCGACTTTCTGCCGTCGGCGGCCCTGCCGCGGACCAGGACCCGGACCGCACTGCGCCCGGGAGTCTTGGCCTGCCAGGAGGGGACCAACTCGGTCAGGGCGAAGCCGGGAGTCACCCAGGGAGAGGTCCACCGGGCCGTGTCCCAGGCGCGCTTCTCGATCCTGGTGGTCTTGAACGAACCGTTCATCACCAGAGCCTTGCCGGTGGCGCGCAAGCCTCTGGTCGCTCCGGTACGCAATTGCGCGGGGGTGGTCCAGCCCGACAACTTCAGCTGGTGGCCGCCCCCGGTCTTCACCGCAGCCTTGGCAGTCGCCTGCGTGCTGCCGGCGGCCACCATGGTGGTGGCGGCCAGCGTCAGGCAGAGCGTCGTGGTGGCGAGGCGGGTCGCTCGGCGGGTGTGGGAACGGGCGGCGGGAAAGACGTTCACCCCGGCGAGGCTAGTCCCATAAATCACACAGGTCACAAGCGCACCATGAGTTACAAGACTGTCATTTACGGTCTGTCCGCACTTCGGAACTCGGGGTGCGTATTTCGGTCAGAACGGCACGTCGAGAGAATCACCGGGTGATCCGGAGACGATCTTGCGCGACGATGGCAGATCGTGGCCCGGGCGCACCTAGAATTGCCGCGTGAGCCTGCGCCTGTATGACACCGCGACCCGCGAAGTCCGCACCTTCGAACCACTTGTCCCCGGACAGGCGGGTCTGTATGTGTGTGGTTTGACCGTGCAGAGCGAGCCTCACGTCGGCCATGTGCGCTCGGGCGTCAATTTCGACGTGCTCCAGCGGTGGCTGCGTGCCAGTGGCTATCAGGTGACGTTCATTCGCAACGTGACCGACATCGATGACAAGATCATCAACAAGTCCGCCGAGTACGGCCGGCCCTGGTACGCCCACGCCCAGGTGATGCACCGTGAGCTCAACCACGCCTACGCCCTGCTGAACGTCGCGCCGCCCACCTATGAGCCGCTGGCCACCGGCCACGTGCCCGAGATGCTGGACCTGATCCAGACCCTGATCGAGCGAGGCCACGCCTACCCGGCTTCCGACGGATCCGGCGACGTCTACTTCGATGTGCGCTCCTGGCCGGACTACGGCGAGCTGAGCCACCAGAGGGTCGACGACATGGAGAACGCCACCGATGCCGACCCGCGCGGCAAGCGCGATCCGCGCGACTTCGCGCTGTGGAAGGGACGCAAGGACTCCGAGCCTCAGACCGCTTCCTGGACCAGCCCCTGGGGACGCGGGCGTCCCGGCTGGCATATCGAGTGCTCGGCGATGGCCGCCAAGTACCTGGGCGAGGCCTTCGACATCCACGGCGGCGGGCTCGACCTGCGCTTCCCGCACCATGAGAACGAGCAGGCACAGTCCCGCGCTGCCGGTCAGCACTTCGCCAACTACTGGATGCACAACGCCTGGATCACCACCGCCGGCGAGAAGATGAGCAAATCGCTCGGCAACAGCCTCACCATCCCGGCCGTGCTGCAGACCTACCGTGGCATCGAACTGCGCTACTACCTGCTGGCCGCCCATTACCGCAGTCACGTGGAGTTCAGCTTCGAGGCTCTGGCCGAGGCGGTGACCGGGTTCGGAAGGATCGAGTCGTTCCTGGAGCGGGCCGGCGGTGCCGTATCCGCTACCGGGCTCGGGATCGAGGCGCTGCCACCGGCCTTCGTCGAGGCGATGGACGACGACCTGGGCACCCCGGCCGCGGTCGCCGTGCTGCATGAGGCGGTGCGCGAGGGCAACAAAGCCCTGGCCGCCGGCGAGCATCCCACCGGGTCGGTGCGGGCGGTCAGCGCCATGCTCGACGTGCTCGGCCTGCACCCGGACGACCCCGCGTGGGGTGCGGCCGCCGCAACCGGGGACGAGGCACTGAACAACGCCGTGGACGTGTTGATCGCCGCGCTGCTGGAGCAGCGCGCACACGCCCGGGAGAACAAGGACTGGGCCGCTGCCGACGCGATTCGCGACCGGATCAAGGCGGCCGGCATTGAGATCACCGACACGCCCGACGGGCCGAAGTGGAGCATTTGATGGCAGGCAATTCCCAGCGAAAGGGCGCCATCCGCAAGACGTCCAAGGCCCCCACCGCAGGATCGGGCGGCCGCGTTCGCCGCGGCCTGGAGGGCCGGGGACCGACCCCCAAGGCGGTCGACCGGCCCTACCACAAGGCGCATGCCGCCAAGAAGAAGAGCGAGCACGAGGCGGCGAAGCGTCCCAAGCGCCGGGTCGTCAAGACCAGCGACGCCGAGTGGGTGGCCGGTCGCAACTCGGTGGTCGAGGCGCTGCGCGGCGGAGTGCCGATCAACGCTCTCTACGTGGCCGCGGGTGCCGAGCGCGATGGTCGACTGCGGGAGGCGTTCCAACTCGCGGGTGACCACGGCATCAGCATGTTGGAGGTGCCCCGGTTCGAACTCGACCGCCTGACCGGCGGAGCCGTGCACCAGGGTCTGGCCGCCCGGATCCCGGCCTACTCCTACGCCCACCCGGACGATCTGCTGCATCGGGCCGCGGAGCGGGGCGAGAAGGCGCTGATCGTGGCGCTGGACCAGGTCACCGACCCGCGCAATCTCGGGGCGGTGATCCGATCGGCCGCCGCGTTCGGTGCGCACGGAGTGCTGATCCCCGAGCGTCGGGCCGCCGGGATGACCGCCTCGGCCTGGAAGACGAGCGCCGGTGCGGCGGCCCGGTTGCCCGTTGCGCAGACGGTGAATCTGACCCGTACGCTGCGCGCCTACGCCGACCAGGGCTGCATGGTGGTCGGCCTGGCGGCGGACGGCGATGTCTCGCTGCCCGACCTGGACCTGGCTACCGGGCCGCTGGTGCTGGTGATCGGATCCGAGGGCAAGGGACTCGGACGACTGGTCTCCGAGACCTGCGACCAGCTGTGCTCGATCCCGATGGCAGGCGACGTGGAGTCGCTCAACGCGGGTGTCGCGGCGTCGGTCGCCCTGTACTCGATCGCTCAGGCCCGGGCCTGACCGACCGGATGAGCGAACCCGTTGCGGACCGGTTCCGACGGCTGCGGCGCACCGGTCGCTGGACCCAGCGGCTGGTATGGGTCGCGGTATGGGCCTTCGTCTCCTTCACGGTGGCGGCCGCGATCTTCCTGGCC
>CAYNFY010000065.1:0-24019 GCA_964396585.1 uncultured Nocardioides sp. | reverse complement strand
CGCCTCCATCGTCAAGATCATCCTCGGCGGCACATCCTCAGCACGCGACCTGCAGGACCTCTCCGCACTCATCGGCGAACGCGACGAGAAGACCGACACCATCTCCGTGGGCGACTACGGCTCCCGGTCCCTCCAACGCTCCACCAGGCGCGTGCCGGTCATGCCACCCGAGACCATCCGCACCCTGCCGTTCGGCACCGCTCTCCTTCTGCTGCGCAGCTCGCCACCGCTCGTCACCGACCTGCGACCGTGGACCTCACGCAAGGACGCGGCACAGCTCCGCACAAATCGGACTGCAACCGAGTCAGCTCTGCGGCAACGCTGAACGGTCGTACGCCTGAGCGCCGGGTCGGTCGGGTGGCGTGCACCTGACTTCTGAGAGCGATTGCCAGTCATGGCGTCGCGCGAGGTCAGGAGTCGACAATGACGATCCCAACGCAGATGAGCCTGCACGGCTTCATCGCCACTGCACCCGAGCTGACGTACGGAAAGAGCGACGTGGCCAGATTCCGCGCACGAGTCGGAATCGAGCAGTGGCGCAAAGAAGCAGACGGTGCGTTCACCAAACTCGACCCGCAGTTCTGCGACATGGTGCTGTTCAAGTCCTCCGCCGAACGAGCCTACGCCCGATTCCGGGCCGGAGACCAGTTCGTCGCCTCTGGCTACGTCCACGAGTATGAGTTCGAGCGCGACGGCGCCACCGTGCAGCGTGAAGAGTTCGTCGCTCGCAGGATCGGGCACGACACCGCCCGCACCCGCTACAACGTTGACCGTCCGACGCCGGCGCCCGAACGGGACGCTGGCCCCGAGGCCGGTCGTGAATCCGACCGTACGGTCGAGCCGCCTGCTGCGATCGGGCTCTGAGCCATGGCATCCAAGCCCTCCGACGCGAACGGAGTGCAGCCCTCGTTGCTCGATGACGAACGCCATCCGGTGTTCGACACGTGGGAGAACCTCGACACGCTCAACCCACCTGCCGCCTCATCCGATGAGTCCGGGTGGTCGGAGTCTTTCGAGTCATCGTCGTTGGCGGAACCGTTGGGGCCGATCAACTGGAACACCCTCGGTGCCGACGAGGCCGAAGCCGAGTGGCTCGACCTCAATGCCTGGGTTAACTGGCTTCGCGGCACCTACGGACTAGCGCCGACCGTGGTTCCTCCGATGTGGCACCGACACGACGAACTCGTCTGGGAACTCTCCGCACTTCACCTGCACTGGCTGAATTCCTACGGCCCCGACGCCTCCCCGTCGTCCCCGTTGGGCTGGCACCGAGACTTCGCCGATGCCCGCAACCGGCTCCGCGACTGGGTCTCAGCCTGCGGCACCCGCCTCGACCGGGACCGCCCCACCCGACAGACGACCTGGCCTGGCGAACCCTCGCTTGAGGCCGGTCACGAAGCAGAGGTGAGCGACCGGGACGCCGACTTCGTCCAGTTCGTCATGGACGACGTCACCGCACGCCGCCAAGTCGAGGACCAAGTCACGCAACGAGCGTCCTGACCGTGCCTGTGGACGAAGGCCGACTCGTCCACAGGCACCCCGGTTCACCCGACAGCTGCGGGCCCAGGTGGCGGACGGTGACTGCCAAAGCACTTCACTCGATCGAAGGGAAACCAATCATGCTCCTTGCCCACGCGGTCACCCTGGCCGAAGCCCGCTCCTACATCGCAGCCCTGGCCGACGAGGCCGCAACGTTCGACAGCGCCGTCGAATACGAGCACGCACTGCTTTACCTCGACCTCATCCACGGCGACGACATCCCCGCGCTCGATGCGAGCGGCTTCACCGACGACCGCGCGATCTTGCACGCGATCGCCGTCAGCGCAGTCAAGGAACTCACCGACCATGGCGTCGACAAACTCCAAGTCGAGCTGCTGCTCGACATGCTCGACGTGGCACGAGACCGCGACGACCCGTGCGCGGACATCAGTGAGTTCTGATGTACGGCGACAACACCGCCCAACTGCGGGAAGCACTCGGCACACTCATGCAAATCACCCGCAACCGTTCTGACGTCGACGACCTGCCTGCCGATGCTGTCGAGCTGATCGGATCGTTCCGGCACAGCATCACCGTGTGGTGCCAGCAGGCCGTACGAGCATCCAACCCCCACGCCGAACTCGGCGGGACGACACCACGCACCCGCGGGCCGGCAGAGGAACTGCGGTACAGGCTCGCCGCGGCACGCTCCGCCTATGCCGCTCCCCTCCCCACCGTGGACCAACTGGCCACGCCACACCCGAACCACGTCGTGGACCTCTGGCGACAAGCAGCCAAAGGCGCCGCCCTCGGAGAACACGACTTCGCTGCCGGACTGAGCTACGGCCACCTGACCGACGCCCAAGCGATGACCGTCCTCAAGGACGCCTCCGAGATCACCCGTGCCCTCACCGGGCTCGACCGCCGCTACACCGCTGCCATTCCCGACTGGGAACCGATCGACGAAGCCGATCTGCTCGGCCGGGCAGCCGTCGTCTGCGCCGCCCACGCGGGATACAGCGAACCTGACTACGCCGTCGACCGCAGCGGCTGGCGTCCACCCGTGCGGCTGGCTGACGGGCCCACTCTTCCCGGTCTGGGCGGGGTACTTCAAGCAGAGAACAACCTCCTCGTACGGCTCAGCTACCAACCCGACGCGTACAGCCTGCGACTGATCTTGGACTCCCAACGCATCGTCTCCCACCACGCCGCCAACCTCGCCCCGGCCGTGAGCGGCCATCGCGACGTCGCCGCGATGTGGGCCGAACGGGCCGAGACCTACTCGCTGCTGGTCGACCAGACCCGCAACCTCCGCGGCCTCGTTGGCCACGGAGTGGCCGCCGCGCAAGGTGCTCTCGCCGCATCGCGGATTCGAGGCATCGATCCCAACACCCCCGTCGAAGCGCGGGCACTGCGGCACCTCGACGCGTTGTTCACTCACATCGACCGCCGCATCGCCGACACCATCGCGGCCGGCGCCGACGACCGCAGCTACCTGATGCGCATCGGTATCCCTCGCGTTGACCTGTCCGCCGGTGGCGCGGTTAAGCAACAGCGATCCCGCCACATTCCTCTCGACGTACCTCCAGGTGCCCCGGTGTTGGCCACGGCCAAGACCCGTCTGACGCCCAAACCTGATGAGCCGCGGGTTCCGGTTGGTTCAGCACGCTCACGCGCGTCCTTCACCCAGAGCGTCGAGACGGGCCAACTCCAGGGGCCGCAACCGCGCTCAGAGTTGTCGCTCTGAGCGCGGGCGAGGGTCAGGCGATCTGGTAGGTCTCATCCCCCACGGTGACCTCCACCTTGAGGCTGCCGCCGAGTGCGTCGGCGTAGCGGCGCAGGGTGTCGACCTTGGTGAAGTCGACCTGGCCACGCTCGATCTCCGAGACTCGTTTCTGGCTGACCGAGAGCGTCTCAGCGACGTCAGTCTGAGTGAGGGCCATCATCTCGCGTAGCTCACGGAGCTTGTAGGCACGGACCTCGGCGAGCATCCGCTTCATGTGGGCTTCCTGCACCTCTGGGTTGCCCGGCCGCTCTGCGAGCAGGTCATCCAACGTCTTGCCCATCTCAGTTCCCGCCCTTCTGCTTCTTCACTCGCGCCAGGTGCGCGTCGTACCGGTCATCAGCGACTGGGATGTTCTTGCGGTACCACTTGTCCCAGCGCCCTTGCTTGTCTCCAGCCAAGAGCATGATCGCGTGCCGCTTCGGGTCGAAGGCGAACAAGATCCGCACCTCGCTCCGTCCTGACGAACCTGGCCGCAGTTCCTTCATGTTGTTGTGTCGCGATCCCACGATGGTGTCCACCAGCGGTCTTCCTAGTCCCGGGCCAACGGTGGCCAGGATCCGGATCGCCGCGATGATCTGGTCGTAGGTGTCGTCGTCTGCCGCCTTGAGCCAGTCCTCGATCAGCCCCAGGCCAACAACCCAAGGATACCCTTTTCCTTCTACACGGGAAAGGGTATATGACGGTCGTCATTCACTGGTCCGCCTCCCTCACCCGTGGAGCCAATGCCTCAAGGATCTCGGCAGTTATCGGGTTCACCTTCTCGTCAGGCTCGATGTAGTGCGCCTTGGTGATCTCCGACGACGTGTGACCGAGCATCTCGGACGCGAGATCCGCCCCGCCCGCGCGGTCGAGCATGGTGGCGACTGTCCGACGGAACGAGTGTGGCGTGACGCCCTCGATGCCCGCTCCCGACAAGACCGCTCTCAACCTGCGTCGCACGTTGTTCGTCGTAAGCGGCGTGCCATTGCGTGTGAAGAAGATCAGATGCTCAGGGTCCTCCGAAGCGATCTTGACCAGGCGCTCTCGGAGAACCTCAGCAGTGAAGCTGGGCACGGAAACCGTGCGCATCGACTTCATCGTCTTGGGGTGAGGCTGTCGATGCGTTGCCCGGCCTTTGGGCGACACGATCGTCCCGCATATTCGCACTGTGGCTGGTGAGCCCGTCACGTCAACATCGCATTTGCGGATGGCGAGGACTTCACCGATCCGGGCCGAGGTTCCGAGCATCACCTCAATGATCCGCTCCAACTGTCCATCTGGGGGCGGACCGGGGACGCCCGAGCCCCGCCGCCATCCCCGCACCGCGCCACGGATGGCTTCTACCTGGGCCACAGTCAATGCCATCGCCTGCGACGGCGGCTTACGGAGGCGGACCGTGTCTCGCACTGGGTTCTTCACCATCGCTTCGTAACGCACGGCCAAGCCGAGCGCGAGACTCAGCACGGTCCTTGCCTGCTTTGCAGTGCTGTAGCTCTTGGTCGTCGCCAGAGTTTTGATGAACTGGTCGACACGGCTGACCGTGATCTCACGGAGTGCGAAGTGCTCAAACGCGGGCAGCACCAACTGGCGCATGTTGCGCTCGTAGAGCGCTCTCGTGCTGGGGGCGATCTTTCCTTCCAGGTCCAGGTCTCCGAGCCAGACCTCGATCAAGCGAGCAAAGGAGCTGTCGGGCGTCAGTTCGCCAAGTCCACGACTGGATCCTGAGCGTTGCGTCAGCTTCTCCTTGAGCCGGTGCTCGGCGAGCTTGCGTGTGGCGGCGCTCGCCTCGACCCGGCGGACTTGACCGTCATGGTCACGAAATCGCGTGCGAGCGCGGATGGTGCCGTTCGACAGGGCGGTGAACTCAATGTCGCCGTACGTACCGATGGGAGTTCGGGGCCTAGCCATGTGACCTCACCCCCGCTCCACCGGCCGTCCGGGCTGGGACTCGCGCCGGTTGTCTAACCAAGCACGCACGTCCGACACCGCGAACTTCAGATGGCGACCCATGCGGATCCCGACGGGCCCGCGACCGTTCTGGCGCCACTCGTAGATCGTCTTGATCGAGACACCGAGGTACTCGGACAGTTCGTCGATGCTCAGGAGCGGATCGAGTCCACTCAGCGGGTTCGTGTCGGTCTTCATGCACATCAGGTGCGCAGGGCGGCCCGCAACGGTCGGTGGCAACCGGAGTGTGCGGGGGCCACCCGGAGGGCCTGTCGACCGACGCGCCTAGAAGAGGGGCAAAACGGAGGGTTTCCGGAGGGGTGATCAATTCTCAAATGCTTTCAGCCCGGGATTCGCACTGAATCCCGGGCTGATCTGGTAGCGGGGGCAGGATTTGAACCTGCGACCTCTGGGTTATGAGCCCAGCGAGCTACCGAGCTGCTCCACCCCGCGTCGGTAGGTTGAACCTTACGTCACGTCCTCCACACCCCCAATTCGGGGGCTCGTATCTGAGGGAGAGCCCATGCCACACGTCACCGTCGTCGCCGGGGACATCACCACCCAGGTCGTGGATTCGATCGTGAACGCCGCCAATAACGCGATGCGAGGCGGTGGCGGAGTGGACGGGGCGATCCATCGAATCGGCGGTCCCGCCCTGCTGGCGGACTGTATCGCTCGCTTCCCCACCGGCTTGGCGACCGGCGACGCGGGCTGGACCGTGGGCGGGAGCCTGCCCGCCCGTTGGGTGATCCACACGGTGGGACCCAATGTGCACGCCGGGCAGACCGATCGGGACCTGCTGGTCTCCTGCTACCGACGCTGCCTGGAGGTGGCCGATGAACTCGGGGCCCGGGTCGTGGCCTTCCCGCTGATCAGCGCCGGCGCCTACGGCTGGCCCAAGCAGGACGCGATCCGCGTCGCGCTCGAGACCCTGACCGACACCGAATCATCGGTGCGCGAGGCCCGGATAGTGGCCTTCGACGACGCCACCTTCCGCCAGATTCAGGCTCAGGTCTCGGCGTAGTTGGTCGGGTCGTACCCGATCAGCGCGGCGTGCTCCTCATACAGGGCCCTGAGTGGCGCCGGCAGGATGAAGACTCCCTCGGCCCGGACGCAGACCCCGCCCTCATCCGCGATACTGCCCCGCACGATGGTCTTGACGCCCTCGTGCTGAACGGCCTTCGCCTCGACCCGCAACTTCGTGAACAGCGGCGTCGGCCGCTCATAGCGGATGGTCAGGGTCCCGGTCATCCCCGGCGCACCCGAGATCTCGGCCGCGCCGCCCAGCGCCTGGTCGAGAATCAAGGCGGAGACCCCGCCGTGCACCAACTGGTGCGGCCCTTCGTAGGCGGCACCCAACACGACCTCCGCCCACAGGGTTCCGTCCGGGTCCGCGGTGAACTCCAGGGGTGGCGCGATCGGATTCCGTCGCCCCACCACCGCATTACTCCAGGCGATCCGCTTACCCGTATTGGTCCACCGGACCCCGAATGCTCCGTCGATCTGCTCCGCCTGGAGTCGTTCGGCCTGCTCGGTGAGTACTCGGGTCACCTCCGCGATCACGGTCGGATCCACCGTCGTGCGAACCGAGGCATCCACCAGGCTCCGCACCGCCTCGGCGAGCGGCACATACAACGCCTTCTGCTGTTCGATCTGCTCGTCTGTCATCTCGACCAGGTTCGGCGAGGTCGGGGCTTCAGGCTCGTGACTCACAGACAAACCATAGCAGGCGATATGGTTAGTTCATGGACGCTGCCCGCCCCCGAGAACTGACCACCCGCGGCGCTGCCACCCGCAACGCGGTACTCCGGGCCACGATGGCGGTACTGGCCAAGGAGGGCTACTCAGCTGTCACCTGGCGCCGGGTGGCCGCCGAGGCCGGCGTCACCGGTGGCGTGCTCCAGCATCATTTTCGAGACCGCCGAGCCCTGCTCCGAGCCGTCTTCGAGCAGTTCTCCGATGACCTGGTCACTCATCTGCGCACCCGCGAGTTCGACCGCACCCAGCCGCCGACCCAACGCGTCGAGGCCTTCATCGAGGCGATCGACTCCTACCTCACCCCCGAACGGAATCTGGCTCTGCTGCACCTGACCCTCGGCCTCAGCCAGGAGGATGGTCCACTCCCCCAGGAGGCACTCTTCGCGATGCTGCGCCAGCAGGAAACCCAATGGATCGCCCTCTTCGAGGACACCGACCTGGCACGTTCCCGCGTCGCGTTCCGACTCCTGCACGCCGCCCTACAGGGCATCGCCGTGCAACGAGTCAGCGTGGGATCACTGGGTGAGCCGGAGACCCGGGCTTTGCTCGCTCGGGTGATCGCCGCCGAACTTGGAACGGGTTTCTAGTGTGGTGGTGGACGAACCCACAATCTGCAGCGGAGGCTGACATGTCCTTCAGCGACGAGATCAAAGCCAAGATCAAGGACGCCGAGATCGAGAAGCACCTGAGCAGTTTCATCAACGAGGCCGAGGAATTCGTCGACACCTCGGTGGGCAAGGCCGGCAGCCTGGCCCACGACAAGCGTGACAATGTCGAAGAATGGCTGGACAAGGCCACCACCAAGGTCAACGAGAAGACCGACGGAAAATACGCCGACGCGGTGGCCAAGGTCCGTCAGGCGGTGCTGACCAGCGTGGACAAGGTCGCCGAGAAGCGCCCCTCGGACACGACGGCGGAGGATGCCACTCCGTCCGCCCCGAAGGAACTCGGCAACGAGGACGTCACCCCCTGACCAGCCGCAAACGCAACCCGAGACCTCAGCGTTGGGACCTGAGGCAACCGGCCACGACCGGGTCGGCGCTCAGCCGGGCTCGAGTCCAGTCGAGCAGATCGGGCACCAGAGGCGAACCGGCCTCGACCAGGGCCACGTGGTCACGACCGGTGTAGGTGCGGTAGTCGACCTGTTGCTGCGCCGCGCATAGTCGATCGACGAACTCCTCTTGGGCCGCCGGGGTCACCAGTGAGTCCGCGGCGCCTTGAGCGATCATCAGAGGAGCCGTGATCGTGGCCGGTGGGATGTTCTCGGCCAGACGTGCACCGAACCGGCCGGTCGTCGGATCGGCCGCGAAGATCCCAGGCTCCCCCCGCAGGGCCAGGGCCCCGATGACCGACAGCAGTACGCCAGGCTCGCCCAGGCAACGCTGAGAGAAGGCCCGCAGGATCGCCTCCGCCCCCGGCCGCACATAGCCGCGCCAGGTGACGTCGTCGTAGATCGAGGTGTAGGCCGCCACCACGAAGGATGCGAAGACGCTACCGATCGCGGTGTCCCCCATCCCATCCACGAGCCCGGTCAGATTCGCTGCCGGAGCCAACGCGGCGACGCCACCGAGCGGAAGATCAGGCGCGTAGCGGGCCGCGAGTGCACCGGTCCACAATGCGGCGCTGCCACCTTGTGAATGCCCCCACACCACTGTCTGATCGCCGAGGTCGGCGGCGTCGAGCTGCCGGGCGGCACGCGCCGCATCGAGCGTGGCATGGGCACTATCCACCCCGATCAAATAGGGATGCGGGCCTGGGGTCCCGAGTCCGATGTAGTCCGTCGCCACCAGCGCCCACTTCTGGTCGATGATCTGCGGAAGCACGAACAGGGCACCGGACTCGAAGGGTTCAGACGCCAGTGATGGCGCACAGTGCTGCGCGAATCCCGTCGTCCCGTGAGCCCAGTCGATCACCAGCCAACGCCCATCGCCTTGCGTCGGGACCACCACGAGCCCGCTGGCGACGGCTGCAGACCCGTCGCCGCGCGTGGTCGTGTAGAGGATGCGCCAGCCCCGTGCCCCGTCTGGAACTCCCCGGTCGAATCGCTCGGCCCGAACGAGTTGCCCCGGCTCATCGGGAAGCTCACTGGGAGCCGCGTAGAAATCGTCCACCATGGGGGCGGCCTCGATGATGACACCGCTGAGAACCGCCGCGCCTCCCGCCAGGACGACACACGCCACTGCGGTGAGGGTCCGACTCCACCGGCGCAGGGGACCCGGTGGCGTGACCGGACAGGTGTTCTGCGTATGTGCGCGGAACGCCTCCCTGCCCACCATGAGTCCGGCCATGATCACGCGTGCGCCGAAGACCACCGACACCACGAGCAGGGTGAGATCGGACCAGGTCAGAGCCAGCACCCCGAACACGATTCCCGTGACACCGAATGCCGCACTGGCGATCCGAGCATCGATGCCGGTGTCGGTCCGGAGCGCCGACCCAGTGGAAGCGACACCGTGCACGATCAGCCCGACCCCGACGACCACGGCGAGCAGACGAACGGTCGGCCCGGGGAGGATCAGAACAAAGCACCCTGCGACCAACCACCCGGTGGCCAGGGCCAATCGGAGCCACCGCCACCCCACGGCCTCTGCCGACCCCTCGGTCAGGGCAGCCAGTCCTTCCACGACACCGTGAACGATCATTCCCGCCCCGAGCAGCAACGCCAAGGCACCCAGCGACGTCACCGGCCGGATCAGGATCACGGTCCCGAGCACGACGGTCACCACGGCCACGACGAGTCGCACCCAGCGCGGCAGGCCACGCGCCCATCGCGTGATCCGCCCACGGTTCCGTTCGACTCTCACCACGCCCGCAACCTAGTACCAAGAGCGCGCGATACGGGTCGCACCATGCACGATCTGCCCGTCTGAGCCGCGACGGCGGGTCATCGCCCCCGCTCCTGGGTTCGGAGGGATCTGGCGAAGAATGCCGCGCTCCGTGCTGAGGCGCCTCCCGCGCCGATAGGTCTATCCTGCGTCAAAACGCCCCTGACCCCCGAAGGCCGATGAAGAGTCCGAAGAGTCCGACCAATGGTCCCGACGATGATTCGATCATCGATCGCTTCGTCCGCGGTCGAGAGGGGGTCCATCTCACCGGGACGGCGGATCTCGCGCTCATCTCGAAGAATTGGCAGATCACTCCGGTGGACGAGGCAGCCGAGTATCGCGGCTACTTCAAGACCTGGCATCACGATCGCCTGCTGGTCACCCGCGCGCAGGGCGGGGAGGTTCGGTTCCGGAGAGGTCTCGAGCACCTGGGTGACGAGTACGACGAGTACGTCCAGATCGGAGTGGTCCACGACGGTCTCATCACCGCCTCGCAGGGCGAGCGCACCGAGACATTCGAGGGTGGCGAGGTGCTGGCCATCAGGCTCGCCGAGCCGTTCCTGTCGACCACCTCCGGCGAGACCGATGTGACTCTTCTCTATGTGCCGACCGACGCGCTCGAGGAGCGAGGGATCAATACCCGACGACTCAGCCTCGTACCGGTCCGGGCATCGCCGGTGGTGGCCGCTCTGGGGGACCTGCTCGAACACGCCTTCACCATGCCCGTCGAGGAAGCAAGGCGCCTCGGCCCCGTCCTCGTGCACGGCATCATGGCCCTGGTGGCCGGTGTGCTGACCCTCGCCGACGACACCGACCACGGTGACGGACAACTGAGTCGTTCCTCGGTGCGACAGCGCGCGATCGACTTGATCGAGGCGAACTTCAGCGACCCGGACTTCTCCGTCGACAATCTGGCCACCAGACTCGGAGCGAGCCGTCGATACCTCTACCTGCTCTTCGAGGACGACGAGCATCAGGTGGCTACCAGGATCCGGACGCGACGCCTCCTCCATGCCGCGATGCTGCTCCGCTCTCCGGCCGGCAGGTCGCTCTCGGTGGCCAAGGTCGCACGAGCAAGCGGACACCGAGGTTCGGGCGCGTTCACCAGGGCCTTCAGGAGTCGCTTCGGAATGAGTCCGGCCGCCTATCGCGACCGGATTGACCCGCTCCCGACCGAGGGGCCACGGTCGAATCCAGCCGGCTGAGTCCATCCGGGCTGGGGGTCCGCCTGGGAGTGCAACCATCACCCCAAGTAGCCCTGCCAGATGTGCACAAGCAAAGAGCAAATAGTGCACCAGGAAACCTACTGGCCCGTATCGCCCCCGAATGACCACATCATCGGTTACACGCGGGGTCTTCTCGCGCCGGATTCCGCATGGTCTGGAAAGGACCCGCCGCTGATGCGTTTGCTGATGTCCACTACCCGCTCGTGGTCTCGGATGGCCGCCTCGCTCATGCTGTTGCTGGGGGCCATCACGATCGGGCTGGGCGTCGTCTCCCCCGCTCAAGCCGCCGGAGTGATCAGTGTCGAGAAGACCAACGATCTCAGCGGAACCCTCACCCCCGGGGAGGAGTTCAAGTACACGATCGTGGTGAAGTGCACCTCGATCACCGAGGACTGCATCGACTTCCAGCTCACCGACGCGATCCCGGACGGTCTGGAGATCACCAGCGTTCCGGGCAGCGTGCCCGGGCGTCTGGTGAACCAGAGCGGCAACACCCTCACCGTCGACTTCGCCTACCCGCTGGACTTCGGCGAGGTGGGCATCGGAGCCGGGGACACCTACACCATCAGCGTCGGCGTGCGCCTCCCCCATGACACCCAGGTTCTCGACGGAACCACCTTGAGCAACACCGCTCACGTGACTGCCGACGGGTCCACCCCCGACGAGAGCACCAGCGAGGTGGTGGTCGAGATCCCCCGCGTCGTGACCCCGGTCGCCACCAAAACGTGGTCCGACGGCTCCGGTATAGCCGGTACCGACGAGGAGAGCACCATCACCCTCGGGGTCCGCAACGCCTCGTCATCTTCGGCCGAGGTGAGCGAGTTGAGTGTCCGCGACGAGACGCCGGCCACGTTCGAACACTTCGATTTCACCGGCGAGGCGACCCTCGCTACTCTGCCCGCCGGTGCCGCGACCGCCACCCTGCGGGTCAAGCTCGCGGACGGCGGTTGGGTGGAGGCCTCCACCATCAACGGCCCGGGACCGTTCACCCTGCCCGGCGGCATCGACCCCGCCGACGTGATCGGGGTCGAGGTGGTGTTCCGGGCCACGGACGGCCAGACGCTCCCCTATGACGCGAGCGGCGGCAAGGTTCAGATCGGGATGCGGTTGCGCGACACCGAGCGTTCCACAGATGACGACATCGCCCCCTCGAAGAAGCTCACCGTCACCAACTGTGCGGTGCCCTCAGCCGTCGACGCCGAACTCGGCTCCGTCTCCGGAGCGGACGCCTGCAGGAACTACGACATCCTGCCCGACATCGTGGTCCTGACCGGATCGAAGAACTTCTTCGCCGACACCGACGGGAACTGGGCCAAGAACAACGGTGAGCATGCCGTACTCGGCGAGAACTCCCCGGTGACCGCGGTGGTGAACGTCAAGAACGACTCCCCGTTCCCGCTGGCGACCGTCACCATCGTGGAGCCGGACCCCGATACCACCACCGAGTTCGACAAGCTCGACGTCCAGCAGGTCCGGCTCCGGTTCCCGGCCAACGCGACGACTGCCAGTGTCGTGGTGACCTTCGACGGCGGCAGCAGCCAGACCTTCACCCGCTCCGCGAACGGCGTCATCGAGATGCCGGCAGGCAAGGTACCCACCCGGATCGAGACCACCTACCAGGGCCTCGACGAGAACGGCGACCCGGCGATCCAGGTGGGCTCGACCGCCGGGATCGACCTGCACGGCACCCTCAACGACGGCGTGACCACCGCCGACCTACCCGGCGGCACCAGCCCGAATATCGCCAACTGCGCCGGCTACACCGGATCCGACGGGCGCCCCGACGGTTCGGGGACGGCCAGCGGCAGCGCCTGCAAGGACCTGGTGATCGAGCAGCCCAGCACCACCTCGACCGGGGTCAAGACCGTGGGCCAGACCTCGGTTCCGCCTGGCCAGCCGATCCCGTTCAAGCTGACCGTCACCAACAACGGCAACAAGCCCCTGGTCAGCCCCGTGATCACCGACCCGCAGGTCGACACCAACGGCGTTCCGGTCGCCCCCAACCCGTTCGAGAGCCTGCGGATCACGGCTGCGTCGATCTCCAAGTCGGCCAACACCCCAGGAGTCTCGATCGAGCTGTATGTACCGGGCACCGGGTGGGTCGCCTATGCCGCGGGAGACCCGGCTCTGTTGGAGAGCGCTCGGGGGATCCGCGCCTCGATGGCTGGGAATCTGACCCCCACCCGCTGGTTCACCCTGAACCTGGTGACCGAACGCCGCCCCGGCGTCAGCGACGAGGATCTTCAGATCCTCAACTGCTTCACCACCACCGCCGGAGGCGACTACGTCCCCGGGAACCCGAGCTGTTCCCCGGCCATCGAGGTCGACCCGGCCTCGGCCGCCGCCTCACTGAACAAGGCGATCAGCCCGGGCACCCTGCCCGAGTACGTCCCCGGCCTTCCCGCCCAGTACGCCGACGTCACCCTAACCGTGCGCAACACCGGCAATATGTCGGCGAAGTACCTGGAGCTCACCGACGCCGACGCCGATTTCTTCGACAGCGTGGACTTCGCGGGGGTCACCTCGGTGAAGCTGCCCGCCGGGGCGAACCGGGTGATCGTCAGCGTCCTCCAGGACGGCGTCTGGCTCGACGGACCCGTCTCGACCAACGGAGCGCTGCACGCGGATGCGGATCCCACGAAGGTCCGTGGGATCCGGGTTCGCTACGTGTCCACCGATACCAGCACGAACGACGGGTTCGTGATCACCCCGTGTGCCGTGAACTCGTGCGACGGCAATCTCGTCTTCAAGATCAGCCCCCGTCAGACCAAGGTGAGCGACGGGAGCCCGGTCGACACCGAGCTGGAGAACACGATCGATGGTGAGTTCCTCACCCCGCTGCAGGATCCTGACGACCCCAAGGCCATCCCCGAGACGGATGCCACTCTCGAGCTGGTGCCCGGCGACCCGCAGCTGAGGGTCGAGAAGTCCCAGAACGCCGTCGTGGAACCCGGTGAGGTCACCGACTTCAACCTCGTCGTGGAGAACACAGGCACCACGAATATCACCGATCTGGTCGTCCGTGACCTGCTCCCGAAGGGGATCGCCCTCGACGACGCCTTCGCTGGAGACAACGGCCTGCCCTACACCATGGTGCCCTCCCCCGCCACCCAGGTGCCGGCCGGAACACCGGCCGTGCCGACCCCCGAGTTCGCCCAGCAGAACGGGAACGACCGGGTGGAGGGACTCACCTGGGACTTCTCCAAGGATGCCGACGGGAATCCGTGGGTACTCCCGCCCGGCGGCAGGATCACCCTGCAGATCTGGGTCACCCTGGAGCCCGGCGTCGCCTCGGGTGAGGTGGTCACCAACACGATGGGCGCCCATGGCTCCAACCCCGAGTTCGAGTGCCGCCCCGGTGGCACCTCCCAGACCGACGGGCCGTTCGGCGACGGCGAGTGGTGCACCGACACCGCCGACCTCACCGCCAAGGAGGGCACCGCCTTCCAGGCCCGCAAGTGGGACCGGGGCAATGACGACCTCGGCTGGTGGAACACCCGCACCAAGCGGCTGGTGGACGTCGCGGACAGCTCCTGTCCGATCCTGCGCAAGAACGGTGATGCTTACACCCGGTACCCCTGTGTCGCCATGGTCAACCCCGGCGACCAGCACCACTACCTGCTACGAGTAGTGAACGCGGGAACCACCGAAGGTACCGAGATCCGAATGATCGACGAGCTACCGCACGTCGGTGACGTCGGCGCGATCGGGGGCGAGGACCGAGGCACCCAATGGGACCAGCGGCCGACCCTGGCGTCACGTCCCGCCGCCTCCGCGAACGCGCAACTGGTCACCAGCTATACCGATGAGGTGCCGGTCTGCTTCGACGACCTCGACATGAGCCAGGGAGCGGCACAGTGCGCGGCCGAGGACTGGGATGCCCCGTTCTCGGCCTCCGCGGACGGATTCAAATTGGTTCTCACCCCGACCTCGGGAACCTTCGCACCAGGAGAGACGGTGGACATCACCTTCACGATGGACACCCCGATCGAGGTGACCCAGGTCGACAACCCGACCATCGCCTGGAACTCGATCGCGCACGCCGAGCGCGCCCAGAACGACGCCGGAGGCGAGGTGCTGCTCCCGCCGACCGAGCCGCTCAAGGTCGGCGTCGGGCTGGCCTACGGAACGCTCGACCTGAGCAAGGTGATCGGGGAGAACCCCTCGAACCTGGCGCTGCTCGACGAGACCTTCGAGTTCCGGGCGCGCTGCGTGATCACGCCCATCGGCGGCCAGGAGACCGTCGTGCTCAACGAGGTCTACCAGGTGTCCCCGAACACGCCGGTCAGTGTCGATGGGCTCCCGGCCGGGGCCCAGTGCCGAATCTGGGAGGTCGACGCCCGTGGTGGCGTCACCGACCACGACGAGGATCACCCCGTCGAGGTCACCATCACACCGAATTTCGACGGCACCACTATGACTGCCTCGCAGATCGAGAACAGCTACCCCGACACCGTCATCGAGTTGCGCAAGACCGTGACCGGGGAGGCCGCCGGCTTCGCGCCGGACACCTTCGAGGCAGAACTCACCTGTCGTGATGTCAGCGGCACGCCGCTGCCCGGCTTCGACCCGAAGACGGTCACCCTGCGACCGGGCCAGGAGAACTGGCAGGCCAGTGTTCCTGCCGGATCGATCTGCTCGGCGGTCGAGACCGAGTCAGGCTCGGCCACCGCGGTGAACTACGACCCCGCAGGTGGACCGGGTGGTGTCTCGGGCGAGGTCACCACGAGTGAGGGTGCGGCCCAGGTGATCGGGATCGAGAACGTCTACCGCGCCGGCAGCCTGGTGATCAACAAGGAGGTCACCGGATTCGGTACCCCCGAACTCGCCCAGGGACCCTTCGTCTTCGCTGTCGACTGTGGTTTCAACGGGGTCGACTCCGTCGTGCACACGTCGGTCACGGTTCCCGAGGGGACCGGCACCCAGACCGCCTTCCAGTCCGAACCCCTCACCGGGTTGCCTGCCGGCGCGGTCTGCACGGTCGAGGAGACCGACAACGGTGGCGCCGACGCCACGCCGGCCCCGATCACGGTGACCATCGTCGCCGATGACGAGGTCGTCGCCGGCTTCGTGGCCGGGCAGGCTAACGAGTTCTCGGCCGGCACGATCGGTCTCCAGAAGGTGCTGACCGGGGCGGCCGCCGCCAGCGATCTCGCGGCGAACGCCGAGTTCACCGTGGCCGTGACCTGCCAGGTGGAGACCCTCGACCCGGACGGCGCCACGATCCGGGCCACCGTCTACTCCGCAGCGCACACCATCAAGGGCGGCGAGACGATCGATCCGATCCTCGACGACTCGGATGCCGTGGTGAAGCTTGCGGTGGGCACGCACTGCTGGGGCGAGGAGACCCAAGCCGGTGGAGCCACCGAGTCCACGGTCGACCTGGACTCCTGGGAGAACGCCGCCGTCGTCACGGTCCGGCCGGACCCCGAGGTGGCCCAGGAGCTGCTGATCACCGCGACCAACCGGTTCGACCTCGGCTCGCTCGCGCTGACCAAGAAGGTCACCGGAGACGCCGCAGGCTACGTCGGCGATCGCGGGTTCACCCTGGCCGTGACCTGCGTGCTCGACCAGGGCGGACCGGTACCGACGCCGGTGCTCACCGCCGAGAAGCACACCCTTACCGGCGGTCAGACGGTCCAGATCGACGAGCTGCCGATCGGTGCCAGCTGCTGGGCCGAGGAGTCCGACGCCGGCGGTGCCACCAGCACCTCGATCGACCACGACTCGGCAGCGACCGCCGTGACCGTGACCGAAGGCGCGACCGCCACGCTCACCGCGGTCAACACCTTCGATGGTGCCGAGTTAGTCGTCTCCAAGCAGGTGGTGAACGGGCCCGTCGGGCCCTACACCTTCAGCCTGGAGTGCAACACCTCGGAAGGCGCGGTCACGCTCCGGGACTCCGACGCCGAGTTCCGGCTCCGCAAGGGAGAGAAGCGCACGATCCTGGTTCCGCTCGGTGCCAAGTGCGTGGTCACCGAACTGAAGGTGAGGGATGGCGACCAGGTCACCTACCAGGGCTCGACCGGCAAGAAGAACGGCAGCATCCAGGTCACGGGTAACTCGTCGGTCAGGGTCACCAACACGTTCCTGGTGAAGCCGGGCGACTCCGACGAGAGCGACGAGAACGAGACCAACGGCACCGCGAACGGCTCCATGCCCGGGACCGGAGGCCCGTCCTGGTGGACCTTCCTGCTCGGTGGTGGGCTGCTGATGGCAGGAGCCGCGGTCTTGGGAGCCTCACTGCGACGAGCGCGACGCGGTGTGAACCGCTGACCGTTCAGTACTGATCCCCCCGGCCTCGGCCCCGTCGACTCATGGAGTGGACGGGGCCGATGGTCTGAGGCACCGCACCGGAGCGATGCCGAAAGCACTCTCCCCGCAGTAGTCGTCCGGGCGGCGCAGCTAGTGTGTCGCGTCCTTGCAACACACTAGCTCGGCACCGTCCAGTATCGGGTAGGGCTGCGAGAGGGCCGCGTCAGATCGATGGATCAGAACCTCTGAAGGCCCTCCTGACCGCACCTTCGCCACTACGCACGGAGATGACCCCTCATTCTGCAAGATCACCCGACATGGACAGCCCGAGCCTGCCTTCTCTTTCGGCGTCATATGAATATGTATTGACCACCTCCATGATTCCGAAGGCGGCGCTTCCTCGACTGGAAACTCGTCGGGCATACCGGGTGTCCTGCCAAGCGCCCCACAGCTGCATGGCCCCTTGACCGACCATCGACGCCAGCGAAACCTTGGGCACGCACGGGCACGGCGATGTCGTCCAGGCTCATATCCAGAGACACCCCGACCGTCCGATCGGACGGCGAGGTTGGAAGTCCGAGGTGGGGCCGGTCTCAGGACTCCTCAGGTGTCTCCAAGGACGCCGCATCCGTCTGGAGGAAATCCAAGTGCTTGATCGCGAGCGCCTGGGCGGCGTCCAGGTCCTGCTTCTCGATCGCGTCGGTGAGCTCGTCGTGATCACGGATCGCACTGCGACCGAGCTTCGCTCCCGACAGAGTGACCTGATCGATTGGCAGGGTCACCCGCAGCGTGGCGGCGATGAACGTGGAGAGCAGCCGATTGCCCGTCGCATCAGCAACGATGCGGTGAAAATCTGCGTTGACCTCAAAGGAGCGTGGGTCCTCCAGCGGCGTGACTTTCGCCTCCGCCACCGCAGCACGCAGTTGCGCAATATGCTCCTCGGTCCGGTTCGCTGCCGCCAGTCGGGCCGCCGGAACCTCCACCAGAGCCCGGAACTGGACGACCTCGTCGTTCGAGATGGAGCCGAGCTCCAGAGTGCTCGCCAACCTCTCAGAGAGGAAGTCGGCCAGCCTGTGGTGGTCGAAGTAGGTGACGAATGAACCACCGCCCGCCCCGATACTGGTCGAGATGAGACCAGCCTCCGAAAGCGAGCGCAGTGCCTCACGAATGGTGGCCCGGCTCACTCCGAACTGCTCAGCGAGACGCGTCTCGCTGGGAAATTTCTCGCCGTTCGCGAAGGTGCCGTCGAGGATCGCGGTGCGTAACTGGCTCTCGACCTGCTGGCGAGGGCGCATTACCGGTGCGGGCCGGAACTCACCGCCCGTGGCCTCAGTCGTGCTATTCGACACCCTGCGTCCTTCCACCCATCGAACCAACTCAGGGGAGTCTAAGGCACGACCGAGGAACGACGAGCACGCAGAACAGATGTCCCGACCCTGACTAAGATCGAGTAGCGGAATATCAGGCCAAATCCCCCATGTCGCCATTTCTGCCAATTGTCAGGCTTCTGAAAGTGCGGATGAGACCTCGCGGAGCGAGTGGCCTGAGGGTGCCGATTACGGCGCCGCGAAGGCGGTTCACAGGTGAGCGGGTCCCGCACGGTCGCCGACCCCTGGCCGGCGTGCATCGCCTTGATCGTGACGGTCACCGCGACCACCTCCTTGTAGGAGGTAGGTGTGCCGGCAGCGCCGCCCGGCCGGGCGTTCAGGCCCTCGGTTGCAAGAAGCGTGGGAGGAAGTCAGGGGTACGAGGAATGCGGGGGTCAGGCGCAGGGTAGGTAGGACGGGCGATGTCCTCATGATTCGATGACGGCAGCGATCCAGGCGTTGAGGTGGGCGACGGCCTCATCGAGGGACAGGTCGACATCACCCGACGCAGCAGCCCTGGCGTAGTCGTCCATCCAGTGGCTATGAGCCGCGATGGTCGGTGGCCACGCTCTCGTGGGTAGACCGAGTTCAGCAGCTTCAGCGGCACGCTCCTCAAACACCGCGACTCCGGCGCTGCGCACCTCGGCCAGTGTCGGGCTACCGGTCGCGGTGATCAAGTCGCGAAGCAGGAGCAGATCCACCACGTCACGGGAACGGTCGTTGATCGAGGTCGCCGCGGATCAGGCAGTCGACGTATTTGGTGGTGCGGGCCATTGCACGGTAGCGATCCCCACGGACGACGCGACGAGCCAACCGAGTCGACCACCTCGCGCCTCGTCGCCGAGCTTGCCCTCGGCCTGGGCGATCCAGGTGTTGAGAACCGTGGCCGAGACCGGCTCCTTGGCCTTCGGCTTCAGGGTGCTCAACAGGGCGGCCAGCCGGGAGCCAAGGTGCTCATCACTCATGGCGAGCCTCCAGCGCGGCGGCGAGCTCGTCGCGCTCGGTCGCCTTGAGGTATCCCTGCGCGTGGCCGCGCTCGATTGCCTGACGCAGCAGGTACGTCGGCGTGCCGAACTCGATGCACTGCGCGATGGCCGTCGCCGGAGTCACGGCCGGAATCTCCTGCCACCAGCCGATCTGCTTCGGGGTGAGATCCTCGTAGTGCACGACGTAGCCGTCTGCGCCAGTCCTACGGAAGCGGCGCTGCTTGCCCACGGTGAGGTGGATGCGGCTGGGGTTCACGTCGCTGATGCCGTAGGCGTCGAGGGCGGTCTCGTGCGAAAGCGCCGCCTCGGGCACTCGGGTCCAGAGAACCGCAAGCATGAGACTGTCGTGCTCGCCGACCGGATACTGCGGGAACCGGTAGACGCCATGTGCGGCCCTGTCGAGCGTGCCTCGGTGGACGAGCATTTGGAGCGCGTGCTTGCCGATGCAGATCTCGGTGGCCTGCTGCGCGGTCACGAATCCGTGCTGCGTAGTCGCGATCTCCCACAGCTCGTCACGCGCAAGAACCTTCCCAGTCATGGCAGAAGTATGACGGAACCGTGACACTATTGCCACGGCCGTCATGACGTCTCGGTCAACGAGATCCTCAACGGCCGCGCCCCCATTACGAGCGACACTGCGATGCGTTGGAGCGGGTCGTTGGGATCCCCGCGGGTTCGTGGCTTCGGTATGAGGCGGCGTATCGCGCGAACCTGGCCCGGATCGCCGATGAGGAGAACCTCGCGGAGCACGTCGACAAGATCGATTCCAGCGCTGTCACCTTCCTGCGGAGCTTGGGAGCCACCGCTGCGACCCGCCGCGAGCCCGGTGTCTTGGTGTCCGAATTCCTGGCGTTCCACCGCTGCGGCACCTGGGAGGCGTACGAGCATCTCCACGCGACCGCATCGACGGGCGACTACGCACTCGCCGCGCTCAAGGACGCCGGCGCGACGATCGACATGACCGTCTTGACCAGCTGGCTGAGGGTAGGAGAGCTCGCTGAGGCCTTCGAGCGCGGTCGAAGCTACGACTACGACCCCGATCAACTGCGCGACGCCCTCCCCCACCTCCGATCCAGGGCCGCGCACCCCGACACCACCATGCTTCACGACATCGCGAACATGCTTGCTGAAGTTGGCGTGGTGTTCATGGTCGTCGAACCGCCGAAGAAGTTCCCCCTGCTCGGGATGACCAGGTGGATCGACGAGAGAGTGCCAGTCATCCAGCAGACCGGCAGGTGGGGCAAGGACGGCTTCGTCATCTGGACCCTGTTCCACGAACTCGGTCACGTACTCAACGACCCCCGGGGTGAGATGCACCTGGAGTACAGCACCGAGAAGAAGCGCAACGGCGCCGCCGAGAAGAGCGCCAACCAGTTCGCCATGGACATCTTGTTCGGCGAGACTGCCATGGAGCCGTTTACCGGCCTCATCTCTGATCGCGCGATCGCTGCGACGGCAAAGAGGCTCGGAATCTCGCCCGGCGTGGTAGTCCACCAGATGCACCGACGACGGCTACTCGACTATAGGTTCGGCAATCGCCTCTGCGTCGACCTCGCCGACACCTTCTCACCCCGAGTTCTGTCGGCACCTCCCTCTACCTTGGTAACCCCAGTCCACGAGGAGCACTCCATGTCCATCTCGACGTCCATCTCGACGATGCGCGCGACGCAGACCGGAACGGTCGGCGCGTACCTGACTGCTGGCGAGGTCGAGAAGGTTCGGCAGGTGCGTGAGCGAACTGGGCACGTCACGCTCAGCGGCCGACCAGGAGCGAAGGTGCTCGGCGCGCTCGCAGCCAGCGGCGACCTGGCCGGCATCGACTTTGACCCCGCGGCCTACACGGACAAGGAACCTGACGGTGGCTTGTTTGCGGTCGACTGGATCGCGCGCCAGCGAGATCTCGGCCTCACGGTCATTCGTTCCGCGGGGGCGTTCGCGAAACGCAACGACAGTCCTTCTCTTAAGGCTGCCTTCGCAGCGAAGCTGCCTCCGGATGTCGTCCTCGTGGTTTCGGTTTCGTCGTTCTGGCTACAGCCGAAGAACAGAGGGCCGCTCGTGGCCGCGGTCCGCAACTGCGACAGCCCGCTAGCACTGGTCCTTGCCGACCCGTTCGATCCCCTCAGGACCTCCGATGCGGTCGAGTCTCTGAAGGCCATCATGGACGCCGCCGCCCCGACCGAGAGGCGCATCGAACTCCTGCGCACTGATGTGCATGCCATCGCGTTCGCCGCGGCCGGCGGAGCACATGCCGCGATCGGGCTCACCACCACGGGACGTCACCACCCGCAGCCGTTGAACCGCTCGACGAAGGAGAAGTTCGACCGGCGTCAGCAAAGCGCGTCCGTTTGGCTGCCCGACCTGATGTCATGGCAGCACGGCGCACGATTGGTCGCGCTCGCGCCTTTCGATGGCGCCGGGATCACGACCTGCAACTGCGGTCCGTGCGACGGTCGGGACTTGATGCGGTTCACCGACGAGTGGACCCAGGTACCCGCCGACGTGCGAGCAGACGCCCAGGCCCACGACGTCGCGAGCTGGGTGGCGCTGCGCAACCGAGTTCTCAACGCCACTGACCCGAAGGCCGCTTGGAAGGCCGCCTGCGACGCTGCGCTTGCGACCGAGGCACGACTGGCAAACGACCACAAGGTCGCTCTCTCCACGCAGAGCTCCCTGACGGCCTGGAGCTAGCAGAACTCCAGACTGGCGCCCGCCGCAGCCAGGTTCGCATGCACCCGTTCGCTGAGCCGGCGCCGCGCGTTCTCGGCTACACCTGCAACCCCAGCCTTCGTCGGCCCAGCAGGGCTCAACAAGCGAACCCCATCGCTTGAGGCAATGACTACGCCCTGCTCGAGCATCGCCGCAGCTACCTGAACCTCCAGGACTCCAGGCCCGTCGGGCACCAAGACCGCACGTGGTGAGTAGCCCGCGAACACCGAGGCCCGAACGGCGACATTCGACCTCGCAGGCCCCGCGACGATCGCTCCAACGATCCGCATCGCCGACGCTTCGACGGTTGATGCCTCGACCCTCATCGGTCGGGCCCCTTCTCGATGGACCGATCTTTCGACGGACTCGGTAGCCAGTCGGGCGATCACCCAGGCGTCCTCTCCGCCGAATCGCACCTGCACCGGTACGCCCGTCCACCCCAACGCGGCAGCCGCTTGGCGGACTACCGTCATTTCGGATCGAAACATGGAAACATAGTTTCACCATTTCCCCGAGAGTTGAGCGCAATGGCCAAAGACACGCCGCAGCGACCGCCTGATGCCGGGCGGCGTGGTCCAGTGCGCCGCCACCCGCCTCGGCGACCGACCGGCTACCGCACGGACGACGACACCCGAATGCAGCTCGAGGTTGCGAGCTCGCTATTCGGCCCCAGCTCAGTTCAGGGAGTCATCGACCAAGCGATCGCCGCCTACCTCCGAACTCTTCATAACGACCCCGAGTTCCAACGAGCCGTGTCCGCAGCGCGACACCGTCGAACGTCGTAGACCGGCAGCCCGTCCGGAGGGCGACGGCATCGCGTTTGTTTGTTTGCCTTGTCTCCCCGCCATCACGGTGGCAGGCTGCCGGCATGAATGACCAGGACCCCTGGCAGGCTGCCGAGACCCACACCTGGGAACAAGACATGCGACGCGGCGACTGGAAAACCCAACGCACAGCCCATATGCCCGACCCGCCCTGGCCCGAGCCCAACAACCCGATCCTCGCTGCGCTCCTTCACGACGCTCGCAACAACGTCGCAGAAGGCATGCCCATCGACATGGCAATGCTCCAGCTCGCAACGCACTGCTGGTTCGAAGGCGGAATCGACGGCTACGACCGCGGCCAGCACGACGCTCGAGCCCGGACGTAGCAGTAGGCCCACCGCAGCGGATCGGAGACGACCGCCGCCACCCAGCAGAGCCTCCATCAGACCCAGTGCGGTTCAACCGGGTCTGGACCGACAAGATCGACAAAGCAGGCGCCGTCACCCTGCGACACAACGGACGACTCCACCACATCGGCGTCGGTCTAACCCACTCCGGAACCTACGTCCGGATGCTCGTCCAGGACCTGCACATCACCATCATCAACGCCGCTACCGCAGAGATCGGCCGAGAACTCACCCTCGACTACCAACCCACCGGCAGACCCCCAGGACCCACACCCCAGAAAAACAAAACGGACCTACGAAAAACGTAGGTCCGTCTATGCCGATGTCCTGAGACATCACATGGTAGCGGGGGCAGGATTTGAACCTGCGACCTCTGGATGCGGTCGACCGACCACCAGCCGATACTCATCAGTGCCCGTTCCAGCGCATTGCTGCTGGTAGCGCACAGGATACGACGCTCTGACGTTACTCAGTCTACCTTGCCACTGCTCGTTGGTGCGCACAGTTATCTGGCCCATAGATGGCCCCTGACCA
>CAYNFY010000064.1:16880-24245 GCA_964396585.1 uncultured Nocardioides sp. | reverse complement strand
GCGGCAAGGCCGCCAACGTGGTCTTCGACGACGCCCCCTTGGACCAGGCGATCGAAGGCATCGTCAACGGCATCTTCTTCAACCAGGGGCATGTGTGCTGCGCAGGCTCCCGACTCCTCGTGCAGGAATCGGTCGCGGAAGAGGTCATCGACCGGCTCAAGGCACGGATGGGTACCCTGCGACTCGGTGATCCGATGGACAAGAACACCGACATCGGCGCGATCAACTCCGCCGAGCAGCTCGCCCGGATCATCGAACTATCACAGAGCGGCGAGGCCGAAGGAGCCGAGCGCTGGTCTCCGACCTGCGAGCTCCCCGGTGCCGGGTTCTGGTTCCCACCCACGATCTTCACCGGGGTCAGCGCCTCTCATCAGATCTCCCAGAAGGAGATCTTCGGCCCGGTCCTCTCCGTGCTGACCTTCCGAACCCCCACGGAGGCCGTCGAGAAGGCGAACAACACCCCCTACGGGCTGTCGGCGGGGATCTGGACCGAGAAGGGCTCGCTGAGTCTGTGGATGGCCAACCAGCTACGGGCCGGCGTCGTCTGGGCCAACACGTTCAACAAGTTCGATCCGACCTCGCCGTTCGGCGGTTACAAGGAGTCCGGCTACGGCCGTGAGGGTGGTCGCCACGGCCTGGAGGGGTACCTGAAATGAGTCCGACCAAATCGACGCCGAGCCGGATCGACGTGCGCAAGACGTTCAAGCTCTACATCGGCGGCGCCTTCCCGCGCTCGGAGTCGGGGCACTCCTACGAGGTCACTGACTCGAAGGGGGTCTTCGTGGCCAACGCGGCCAAGGCATCGCGCAAGGACGCGCGGGACGCGGTGGTAGCGGCCCGCAAGGCGTTCGGCGGTTGGTCCTCGCGAACCGCCTTCAACCGCGGCCAGATCCTGTACCGGATCGCCGAGGTGCTCGAAGACCGTCGCCCGCAATTCGTCGCCGCGCTCCAACAGGGCGAGGGGCTCGGCACCAAGAACGCCGAGAAGATCGTCGACGAGTCCGTCGACCGGCTGGTCTGGTACGCGGGCTGGGCCGACAAGATCACCCAGGTGACGGGGTCATCGAATCCCGTGGCCGGCCCGTTCTTCAACATCTCCTCGCCCGAGCCGACCGGGGTGGTGGCACTCGTCGCCCCCCAACGCTCCTCCCTGCTCGGGTTGGTCTCGGTGATCGCCCCGGTGATCGTCACGGGCAACACCTGCGTCGTGCTGTCCAGCACCGAGCGACCGCTGCCGGCGATCACCTTCTCCGAGGTACTGGCCACCTCGGACGTCCCCGGTGGGGTGGTCAACATCCTGACCGGACCGTTCGCCGACCCGGCGCCGTGGCTTGCCTCGCACATGGACGTCAACGGCCTCGATCTGACCGGGGTGGCCGGTGACCACGAGTTGGCCGCCTCCCTGGAAGAGGCCGGGGCCGCCAACCTCAAGCGGGTGCTACGCGCCCCGGACAGCGAACCGGACTGGTCCTCGGCTCAGAGCATCGACCGGATGACGACCTTCTTGGAGACCAAGACGGTCTGGCACCCGGTCGGGATCTGAGCGGTACTCAGCCCGTACGCAGTGCCTCGGCGAACAGACCGGGAATCTGGTCGGCCTGATCGATCCGGCGGGCGATTCCGTCGGTGGCCTCGGCGATCTGTCGCATCGCCGACATGTCCACATCGGATCCGATACCGACCGCCACGATCCGTACGGCGTGCTGGCCCGAGGTCCCCTGACCCAAGGCGGCGAGCAGGGCCTCGAGGCCGATCGAATCCGGGTCGTCGTTACTGCCGTCGCTGAACAACACCACCAGGTTGTGAGCTCCCTCGATCGACCCCTGCTGGGCCGCGCGGTAGCCGGCGAGAACGGTGTCGTACAGACCGGTACCGCCCCGCAGCAACGACAGGTAGGTGTCTTGTCGATCTCGTAGCACGGCAGCATGCGTGTCGGAGGCATCGCTGCGGCCCAGTTTCGCGATGGGCGCCAACTCCACCCAATCCCGCCCCGCGCCACCCTGGTCGATCGAGAAGGCCCACATCCCGACCTCGGCCTCGACTGGGAGTTGGGCCAGCAAGCGCTGGTGCGCTGCCACGGCCAATGCACCGCGCCGTTCACCGTCGATACGCTCCTTCATCGACCCGGAGGCGTCCAGCAGGGTGAGGAGGCGCACCGGGGTGGCGGCCCGGTCCAGTTCGTCGGCCCACTCGGTGACTCGTCGTACCGGCACAGTGCTCAGTGCCAGGGCCGTGACCGCACCCGTCGTGTCGGACCCTGGGCTGAGGTCGGCGGCACGCAACCCGGCAGCGGACAGGGCCGAGCGGCCCGCGGTGCTGTCCAACCACTCGACAACCCGACCGGCGAGCCGAGCGATCTCCCCATCGGAATCGGCGTCGCTGTCGGCGTTGACCAGCAGGGGAAAGTCCAGGATCGGTAGTGGTCCGCGGGGAGGCAGCCAGGCCGCCCTCGAATCTGTTGTGGCCAGATAGGCCTGCTCGGAGACGGGGACCAGCACGTCGACGCCCTCTCCCGAACCGACCAGCTTCCGCACCGAGGTGGAGCCGGTCCGAAGCGCGGCCAGCGTCAGAGCGGATCTGACCTGGTCACGTTCGTCCTCGGCGCTTCCTTCGAGCAGCGCCGAGAGCGTCGCGAGACGGGTACCGTCTCCGTCGGAGTCGGGGAGCCTCAGGGCCCCGGAGTCGAGTGCCGCCACCCACGACGTGGGACGCTCGGTGCCCTCAGCACCCACCAGGCCCACCGGACTCGCCGCCAACGAGTCGCTGATCTGGTCCCAGAGCGTCCCGATGTCGGCCGTGACCTGCAGACCCGTCTCGGGGATCCAGATATCGGCCGGGGCATCGGCGTCCTGCTGCCGGACCAGTCTCAGACAAGGGGCCTCGTCGAGCGACACCGCGGCGAGTGCCGCGTCGAGCGGGTCGGCCAGCGCGGGCGCCACCCGTACCGTTACGTCCGCGCACCGGGTCGAGGTGGAAGTGTTCGGGGAAGCATCGGAAGTGCGGGCTGCGGCTGCGGCGCGCCGATCGGGTCCACGCTTGTTGCCGTCCAGACCGCCGACCACAACCGCTGCCGTACCGGCGATGAGGAGAGCGACCACGCAGACCACGATCACCACATTGGTCTGCTTCTCCTCGCGACGACTGCGTACGCCCACGACACCTCCTCCACTGTGACAGGACCGACGACCCACCGCGGCTGAGGATACGTGCTCCGCTGCGGACACTGCCGGAGCCGGCGGCAGCCGGAGCCACTTCGGACAGGGCAGACTGGTCGGATGCTCCCCATGAACATCGGTCTCCGCCCGGATCCGGCCGGTGCCGATCCGTGCCCATGCGGTTCCACGGCCGATTACTCCGGCTGCTGCGGCCCCCTACATTCGGGCCAGACCGCGCTCACGGCCGAGGCGTTGATGAGGTCGCGCTACTCGGCCTTCTCGTTGGGACTCGCCGATCACCTGTTCCGGACCTGGCACCCGCGTACCCGCCCCGAGACGGTCGAGGTGGATCCGGGTCTGCAGTGGGTCGGGCTGCGGGTGCTCCGCGCCGAGGCAGGCGGTATCGACGACGTCGAGGGGCTGGTGGAATTCGAGGCCTCCTGGCGACAGGGGAAGCGACGCGGCACCCTGCATGAGAACAGCCGGTTCGCCCGGCGTGCCGGTCGGTGGCTGTACCTCGACGGGGAGGTGGACTAACTCGAGCGCGACGAGTTCGGCCACAATGGTCCCGTGTCCGCGCGCGTGATCGTCCTGGCCGGCCCGAGCGGGGCCGGCAAGTCACGCCTCGCCGAGCGTCTCGGACTGCCCGTCCTGCGCCTCGACGACTTCTACCAGGAGGGCGACGCCGAGGACCTGCCCCGGATCCGTGAAGGTGCCAACGCCGGACTGGTCGACTGGGACGACCCAGCCTCCTGGTGCCTGCCCGATGCACTGGCCGCGCTGCGGGAGCTTTGTGAGACGGGATCGGCCTGGGTCCCGGACTACGACATCTCGACCAGCTCCCGTACCGGTGTGCGCCTCCTCGACCTGGCCGGCTCCCCGCGCTTCGTCGCGGAGGGGATCTTCGCTCCCGAGATCGTCCAGCCCTGTCGCGAGGACGGGATCCTGGAGGCCGCCTACTGCATCACCCAGTGGCCGGTGCTCACCTTCTGGCGCCGGCTCAGCCGGGACCTCAAGGAGCACCGGAAGCCGCCCCGGGTGCTCCTGCGCCGTGGTGTTGCCTTGCTGCGCGGCCAGCGGCGGATAGTGGCGCACGCGGTCGAACTGGGCTGCCGGCCGATGACCGGAGACGCCGCCTTCCAGGAACTCTCCAGGTGAGCAGGAGACGTCGGCTGCCCCCGAGTCGGAGGACAATACGGAGATGAGATTCCATCGACAGCCGGACGGGATCTCGTGCGGGGCCTCATGCCTGGTGACCGCCCGAATGCTGCTCGAACCCGATGCCGCCGAGGCCCTGCGGGACCCGTCGGCATTCACCGCCGCGGTAGCGCGAGCCCACCGCGGGCTGACCGGGATCCGAGGCGCGACCGGTGCCCTCCGACTACCGTGGCCACGTCACCTCGGTACCCCTCCCTGGTCCCTTTCCGAGGCCATGTCGGAACTGACCGGAATGCGCTACCGAATCCAGCAGGTCCGCAGCAACCGAGCACGCGTTCCCTCTTTGCTGAGCGCCGCCCCCGTCCCGATCCCGCTCTACCTGGGCAACGCCTGGCTGCCGCGGCACGTGCTCCTGGTGCTCCCGGGCGGCGGCGCGGTCTACGACCCGGCGATCGGCGACGTGCTTCAGGTGAGCGCGGAGCGCTGGCGTTCCGAGCCGCTCCGGATCGCCGGTTGGGACGTGCCCTGGGCGATCCTCAGCCCGTCATCAGGGCCAGATACCCGGGCTTGATCACCTCGTCGATGATCACCAGGCGCTCGTCGAAGGGCAGGAACGCCGACTTCATCGCGTTGATGGTGAACCAGCGCAGGTCGGCCAGGTCGTAGTCGAATGCCTCGACCAGGCCGGCCATCTCGTCGGTCATCGACGTCTTGGACATCAGCCGGTTGTCCGTGTTCACGGTGACCCGGAAGCGCAGCCTGGCCAGCAGTCCGAAAGGGTGCTCGGCGATCGAGGAAGCGGCCCCGGTCTGGACGTTGGAGGCCGGAGCCAGCTCGAGCGGGATCCGCTTGTCGCGCACATAGGCCGCCAGCCGACCCAAGGTGGCGGTGCCGTCCTCGGCGACGGTGATGTCGTCCACGATCCGCACGCCGTGCCCGAGCCGATCCGCGCCACACCACTGAATCGCCTCCCAGATCGAGGGCAGTCCGAATGCCTCACCGGCGTGGATGGTGAAGTGCGCGTTCTCTCGGCGCAGGTACTCGAAGGCATCCAGGTGCCGGGTCGGCGGGTTCCCGGCCTCGGCCCCGGCGATGTCGAAGCCGGCCACGCCACGATCACGCCAGGCCACCGCCAGTTCGGCGATCTCGCGCGAGCGCGCGGCGTGCCGCATCGCGGTGAGTAGTTGTCGCACCACGATCCGGCCGCCCCGGGATCCGATCGCAGCCACGCCCTCATCGAATCCGCGCTGTACCGCCGCCACCACGTCGTTCAGGCCGAGACCGGATCGTAGGTGCTGTTCGGGGGCGTAGCGGATCTCGGCATAGACGACGCCGTCGGCAGCCAGGTCCTCGACACATTCGCGGGCGACGCGTTGCAGGGCAGTCGCGGTCTGCATCACCGCAACGGTGTGATCGAAGGTCTCCAGGTAGCGGACCAGCGAGCCGGAGTCGGCGGCGTCAGCGAACCAGAGTCCCAGCGCGTCGGCGCTCTGAGCCGGGAGCTCGTGGTCTGTCTGCCGGGCGAGATCCAGCACTGTGCCGGGCCGAAGCCCGCCATCGAGATGGTCGTGCAGCAGGACCTTGGGTGCGACGCGGATCTGCTCGATGCTAGGGCGGCTCATGGGGACATCCAACCACCGGCCCGGGGCTCAGATCCGAACCTGCTTGGTCAACCAACGACGAAGTGCCTGGATCGTTATCTGAGGGGCCTCCGAATGCACCCAGTGCCCCACTCCCTTGACGGTGATCAGCTGAGTCCTGGGGAAGAACGCGCGCATCCTGGGCAGATTACGCTCCTTGACGTATCCGGACTTCTCTCCCGCCAACCAGAGCACCGGGCCATCGAAGTGGGCACCTCCGACATCGGGGAAACCACCGATCACCGAGTCACGTCCCCGCTGGGCATCGCGGTGCACGAGCTCGAGATTGGGTTGCCAGGTCCAGTCCGATCCGTCGCGGCGCAGGTTCTGTAGTAGGAACGCGCGCACCCCGGGATCGGGGTCGACGGGTTCGAACCAGGCCTCGGCATCCGCCCGAGTCTCGATCTCGGCCAACGGCATCGCCCGCATCCCGTCGATATATCCCTCGAATCGGGCCAGGTCTCCGTAGCTCTCCGGTGCGATGTCGACGACCGCCAACCGGTCCAGCAGATCCGGGTGCCGCAGCGCCAGGGTCATCGCCACCTTGCCGCCGAGCGAATGGCCGACCAGGTTCCAGCGTTCGCTACCACCGACTCGCCGCAACTGGGTGGCGACCTGGTCGGCGATATCGAGATAGGAGAACTCCTCGGTCCATGGCGAGCGACCGTGATTCGGCAGGTCCACCATCAGGCACCTGGCCCCGGCACCATCCGGACCAGCCAGTGCCTTGGCGATCTGCATCCAGTTGCGGCCCTGCCCGAATAGTCCGTGGAGGAACGCCACCCGAGGTCCGGCCGTGCCCGCGGTGAGGGTGTGCAGGTGGCCGCCCGCCGATTCGCCAGATGCCGTACTCATGCCTGCATCATCCCGTATCCCCGGTCACCGCTGAGAAGGCACGAAAAGTTACCTACGGGTAACTTTTCGTGCCTTCTCAGCGGTCAGGAGAGTCGGTCGATGATGAGTGGGGAGGGGCGGAACGAGGTGGCATCCATCGAACTGGCCGCGGCGATGTCGTAGCCGCCCTCAAGCGAGGCAAGCGCCCGGTCGAAACGCTCCGGGGTGTCGGTGAGCAGCGTGAACAGCGGCTCCCCGGCCTTGACGCTCTCGCCTGGGCGAGCGTGCCAGATCACCCCGGCGCCCCACTGCACCGGCTCACCTTGGCGCTCCCGACCGGCGCCGAGACGCCAGGCCGCCATCCCGACCGCCATCGCGTCCAACCGGGTGAGCACGCCCGAAGCCGGTGCGGTCACCACCTGAGTCTCCCGAGCGGTCGGCAGCGGCGCGTCAGGGTCACCGTCCTGAGCTCGGATCATCGCGCGCCAGGTATCCATCGCCCGACCCGAGGCCGGTGCATCGGCAGGGTACACATCGGTTGGTCCGGCTCCGGCCAGCATCTGCCGGGCCGCAACCCT
>CAYNFY010000064.1:0-16870 GCA_964396585.1 uncultured Nocardioides sp. | reverse complement strand
CTCCCGGGCCAGTGCCACGGTCAGTTCGACGACGTCGGCCGGGCCGCCGCCGGCCAGCACCTCCACCGACTCGGCCACCTCTATCCCGTTACCGGCGGTATTGCCCAGCGGCGTGGACATGTCGGTGATCAGCGCCACCGTGTTCACCCCGGCGTCCTTACCGAGCGCCACCATCGTCTCGGCCAGTTCCCGGGCCCGGGCCTCGTCCTTCATGAACGCCCCGGTACCGACCTTGACGTCCAGCACCAGCGCCCCGGTGCCCTCGGCGATCTTCTTGCTCATGATCGAGGAGGCGATCAGCGGGATCGCCTCGACCGTGCCCGTCACGTCGCGCAGCGCGTACAGCTTCTTGTCCGCCGGGGCCAGTCCGGTCCCGGCCGCACAGACCACCGCGCCGACCGACTCCAGCTGTGCCATCAGCTCCGCATTCGAGAGGTCGGCCCGCCAGCCGGGGATGGCCTCCATCTTGTCCAAGGTACCGCCGGTGTGCCCCAGACCGCGGCCGGACAACTGCGGGACCGCCACACCGCACGCAGCCACCAGCGGTGCCAGCGGCAGGGTGATCTTGTCCCCCACACCACCGGTCGAGTGCTTGTCCGCGGTCGGTCGGCTCAGCGCCGAGAAGTCCATCCGCTCCCCCGAGGCGATCATCGCGTGCGTCCAGCGAGCGATCTCCTGTCGATCCATGCCGTTGAGCAGGATCGCCATCGCCAAGGCCGACATCTGCTCGTCGGCGACCACCCCGTGGGTGTAGGCATCGATCACCCAGTCGATCTGCGATTCGCTCAACCGGTGACCGTCCCGTTTGGCGGTGATCACCTCGATGGCGTCGTGTGCGTTGCTCATCAATGCTCCCTCGGATGTGCCCTCAACCGCGGCGGACCGGGACCCGGTGGTACCCGCGCAGCACGAACGTGCCCCGGGACTCCGGCTCTCCGTCCAATTCCAGACTCGGGTACCGCTCGACCAGGGTGGTCAGCGACTCGGTCAGCTCCATCCGGGCCAACGGCGCCCCCAGACAGAAGTGCACACCGACCCCGAACGCGACATGCGGGTTGTCGACCCGGTCGGTCCGGAACTCGTCGGGCGCCTCGAATGCCTTCGGGTCCCGGTTCGCGGAACCGAGCAGCACCGCGATCTTCTGGCCGGATTCGACGGTGATGTCGCCTACCTCGACGTCCTCGACGGCGGTGCGCTCGAAGAGTTGCAGGGCCGAGTCGAAGCGCAGCATCTCCTCGACGGTCAGCGCCTTGTCGTCCCCGGCCCTGACTCCCAGCCGCAGCATCGACACCAGTCCGTTGCCGAACACATTGACCGAAGCCTCATGGCCCGCGTTCAGCAACAACACCGCGGCCGCCACCATCTCGTCCTCGGTGAGCTCGGTGGTGGCCAGGTCGCTGATCAGGTCGTCGGCCGGATTCGCCTGCCGACTACGCACGAAGTCTCGGATCAGCGCCGCGAACTCCGTCGCACAGCGCACCGCATTCGCGACCACCTCCTCCGAGGGACTCTGCTCGTACATCTTCACGATGCCCTGCGACCAGTCCCGCAGCTCGTCGGCGTACGAGGTCGGCACCCCCAGCAGCTCGGAGATCACCAGTACGGGGAGCGGCTCGGCGAAGTCACCCACCACGTCGAACGAGTCACCGGCCCGGTCCAAGAGCGACGAGGCGATCTCGCGCACCCGGGGCCGCAGTCGCTCGACGTGACCGCGGCTGAACGCCCGAGCCACCGGCCGCCGCAACCGGGTATGCACGGCACCTTCGTTCTCCATCATCTGGTTGCGGTGCAGGAGATTGAAGGGCTCGAGATAGTCGGCCGGCTCCTTGTCCTGCCACAATCGGCCCAGCCGCCGGTCCCGTTGCGCCGCCGATACCTCGGCATGCCCGAAGACCAGCCACCGCTTGCTCGGCTCGTGCCAGGCCACCGGGTGAGCCTCGCGCTGCTCAGCGAACACCGGGTAGGGATCGGCTACGAACGCGGGGTCATTCAGGTCGACGGAGGTTGTCGGGACCGAACGCATCTGGAAGCACCTCTTTCATGGATCGAACGCCGGAGACGGTCAGCAACAGCATCTCAGGCCCCCCGTTCTCGAACAGCAGCTGTCGGCACCGGCCACACGGCATCAACACCTCGCCGGCCCCGTCGACACACACGAAGTGAGTCAACCGACCGCCGCCGGTGAGATGCAGTTGGGAGACCACGCCGCACTCGGCGCACAACGCCACCCCGTACCCGGCGTTCTCCACATTGCAACCGCTCACCACCCGCCCGTCGTCGACCATCGCGGCCGCACCGACGGGGAAGTTCGAGTACGGCGCATAGGCATGCCCCATCGCCTCGACGGCCACCTGCTGCAGCGCGGCCCAGTCGTAGTCGACCCCGAGATCCTGGCTCGACATCGCTAACCCCCCGATCCCTTGCGATAGATCTCACCATCGGCCTTGGGCATTCGTAGATGCTGGGAGGCGAACGCGAGCACCAGCAGAGTCAGCACATAGGGCGTCATCGAGGTGAAGTCGCGCGGTACCGAGTCGGTCAGCGCGTACCAGAGCAGGAACGCCAGGGACCCCGCGCCGACCACCATCGCCGTGGTCCGAGCGCCCTTACGTACCTGGATGAACGCATAGACCGCCAGGGCGATCGCCACGATCAATAGGAGGGCGTGAATGGTGGCAGCGTCTCGCAACCGCAGGCTGTCGGTATAGCCGAACATGCCCGAGCCGAGCAGAATCCCACCGGGGCGCCAGTTACCGAAGATCATCGCCGCCAGGCCGATATAGCCGCGACCGTTGGCCTGGTTTGTGTGGAACCCCGGCGAGCTGACCAGGGCCAGGTAGGCACCGCCGAGCCCGGCGAAGCCACCCGAGATGATCACCGCGACGTACTTGTGCAGGTAGACATTCACGCCGAGGCTCTCGCTGGCGTACGGGTTCTCCCCCACCGAGCGAATCCGCAGCCCGAATGCGGTACGCCACAACACCAGCGCGGTGACCACGACCAGCACGAAGGTGGCCACGGTGACCACGTTCACGTTGTTGGTGACCGCGGCCAGCATCCCGGCCACATCCGAGATCAGGAACCAGTGCTTGTTGGCCAGGTCCGTCATCGCGTCGCCGAGCCAGGGCACCGAGAACGAATCGGGTTTCTGTAATCCGGTCAGTTGCTGCGGGCCGCCATGCCCGTACTCGGAGTCCAGGTCGGAGAAGAACGCCTCGGCCAGAAAGGTGGTCAACCCGAGCGCGATCATATTGAGCGCGACCCCGGAGACGATGTGGTTGACCCCGAAGCTGACGGTGGCGACCGCGTGGATCAGGCCACCCAGCGCGCCGAACAGGATGCCGCCGGCCAGGCCCGCATACGGGCCGTAGTAGTAGGTGAAGAAGGCCGCACCCCAGGTGCCGAGCAGGATCTGACCTTCCAACCCGATGTTCACCACGCCGGCGCGTTCGGACCACAGTCCACCGAGCGCCGCGAGCAGGATCGGGCAGGTGGCCAGCAGAGCCGCCCGGATGGTGCCCGGCGAGTCGATCTCGTGGGCTCCGGTGATCACCCGGACCAGGGCGATCACCAGCAGCACGCCCAGGGCCAGCATCAGGTAACGGGTGCCCCGGCTCATCCCCCGGCCCGTTCCCCGGCGCGGGGTCGGAGACGGCTTCGCGGGTGCGGTGACGGTGCTCACGCGGTCGCCTCCTGGTCCAGGGGGCCACGGGGGCCCGACGTGTTCTCGACGAGCTCGCGGTGCAGCGAGCGCTGCTCGATCCGAGCCCGCCACCTACGGACGAACTCGTAGGCGATCACCACGGCCAGCACGGCGACGCCCTGGGTGATCTGGACGATGGACGGAGAGATCCCGGCAACCAGCCCCAGCGGGTTGGCCTGCTCGTTGAGCCAGGCGAAGAGCAGCGCGCCGAAGAACATCCCCAGCGGGCGGTTCTGGCCGAGCAGGGCCACGGCCAGGCCGATGAACCCGAGCCCGGCCTGGAAGGGCGGTCCGTAGTATCCGGCTCCCCCGAACAGGCTGGGCATCCAGATCAGCCCCGCGATACCACCCGAGAGCAGCATCGAAACCAGCACCATCTTCTTGACGTTCACGCCGGAGGCGACCGCGGCCGCCTCGTTCTCTCCGGTGGCGCGCAGATCGAACCCGAACCGGGTCCGGTTGATCACGATGCTCATCACGATCCCCGCCACCAGGGCCAGCAGCGTCAAGGTCCACACATTGCCGGCCCGATCACCGAAGAGCTGGAACCCGGCGAACTGGCTGCTCTCACCCAGGGGGGTGGTACGACGCCCCTGGCCGTACTGCTCCCCGTAGTTGGTGAGCAGGTAGCCGACCAGGGTGAGTGCGATCGAGTTGAGCATGATCGTAGAGATCACCTCGCTGACCCCACGGGTCACCTTGAGCACGCCCGCGATGCCGGCCCACACCGCACCGACCACCATCGCCACCACGACCGCGACGAAGATGTTGATCTTGCCCGGGAAGAAGGCCTGCCCGGCGACCAGAGCCGCCGCATAGGCGGCGATCGTGTACTGCCCTTCGAGCCCGATATTGAACAGGTTCATCCGGAACCCGATCGCCGCGGCCAGCGCGGCCAGGAAGATCATCGAGGTCTGATTGACGATATTGGTCCAGTTGCGCCCGGACGGCGCCGTCAGGATCACATCCCAGAACTCACTGGGCGCGGAGCCGGCCAGGGCCAGTACCACGGTGGTGATCAGGGCCGCCACGATCAGCGCCACCACCGGTGCGACCAGGGATTGCAGCGCCCGGCCGACCATCTTGGCCGCACCAGGCCCGATTCCGCTCATGTTCCGGGTGCCACTCACGCCGATTCCCTCCCACCGGTCATCGCGGATCCGAGGTCCTGAGGTGTCACTGTCTTCGGGTCGAACTCACCAACGAACCGGCCACGCAGAATCACCTCGATCCGGTCCGAGAGTCCGATCAACTCGTCCAGGTCCGCCGAGATCAGCAGTACCGCCAGCCCATCCTTACGGGCCCGCTTGATGTGCCCCCAGATCGCCGCCTGAGCACCCACATCCACGCCCCTGGTGGGATGACTGGCGATCAGCAGCGCCGGCGCATCCGACATCTCCCGACCGACGATCAGTTTCTGCTGGTTCCCGCCGGAGAGAGCCCGTGAGTTGGTGTTGATCGAGGGGGTACGCACGTCGTACTCCTCCACGATGCGCTGGGTGTCCTCCTTGGCTCCGCGACGGTCGATGAACCCGCCTCGGGCCATCGGAGCCATCGTCTGGTGACCGAGGATCCGGTTCTCCCAGAGCGGTGCATCCAACAGCAGCCCGTGCACATGCCGATCCTCGGGGATGAACCCGATCCCGGCCTCCCGTCGTCGCCGGGTCCCCCAGGTACTGAGGTCGGCGCCGTCCAGAGTGACTCTGCCCGTGGGCCTACGCATCCCCATGATCGACTCGACCAGCTCGGCCTGGCCATTGCCCTCGACCCCGGCGATGCCCAGGATCTCCCCGCGATGGATGGTCAGGTCGATATCGGCCAGCACCGCGCGGCCCGTCTCGTTGTGCAGGGAGAGGTCGGTGACCTGGAGCATCACCTGATCGGTGACCGTGGACTCCTCGGTCTCGGGAGAGGGGAGCTCGCTGCCGACCATCAGCTCGGCCAGATCACGCTTGGTGACCTGGTGCGGATCCGCCTCCCCCACGGTGGTCCCACGGCGCAGCACCGTGATGTCGTCCGCGATCGCCAGCACCTCGTCGAGCTTGTGCGAGATGAACAAGATGGTGTGACCTGCGGCCTTGAGCTCACGCAGGTTCGAGAAGAGCGAGTCGACCTCCTGGGGCACCAGGACCGCGGTCGGCTCGTCCAGAATGATGAAGCGGGCTCCGCGATAGAGCACCTTGAGGATCTCGATCCGCTGGCGCTGACCCACGCCGAGTTTCTCGACCAAGGTGTCGGGGTCCAGTTCGAAGCCGTAGGCGGTGGAGATCCGAACGATCTCGGCCCGCGCCTTGGGGCCGATCCCGTGCAGACGCTCGGCACCGAGCACCACGTTCTCCAGCACGGTCAGGTTGTCGGCCAGCATGAAGTGCTGGAACACCATCCCGATGCCGACCTTGATGGCGTCGGTCGGCGACGAGAAGCGCACCTCATGGCCGTTGACCGAGATGGTCCCCTCGTCGGGCTTCTGTACCCCGTACAGGATCTTCATCAGGGTCGACTTCCCGGCACCGTTCTCGCCGATCAACGCATGCACCGTGCCGGGACGGACGGTCAGGTTCACGTCTTCGTTGGCCACCACACCGGGGAACCGTTTGGTGACGCCGGCCACCGAGATTCCCACCGCCTCCAACTTGCTCGAGACGGGCTCGACGTCGCCGGGCATACGCGCTCCTTCCGCAGGAATGACCTTCAAGGCACCACGACCGGGTGTGGGCCCGGCGGAAGTACCGCCGGGAAACGCCCGGGCCCGGCGCCACACGCTACCGCGTGGAGCCGGACCCGGGCACTGGCGCCGGTCAGGATTCTCGATCCAGCACCGGCAGAGTGATCACGGAGCCACGGGCACCTTGATCGCACCGCTCTTGATCTCGTCGGCGGCCTTGTCGGCCACCGCCTCATACGGCTCGACAGCCGGGTTCGACTTGGAGTAGCCGACCCCATCGACCTTCAGGTCGTAGGTCTGGTACCCGGTCAGCGGCTTGCCGTCGGCGAACGACTGGATCATGTTGAAGGTCGCCACGTCCACCCGCTTGAGCATCGAGGTGAGGATGAACGACTTGAGACTGGCCGGCGCGGTCAGGTACTGGTCCGAGTCGACTCCGATCGCCCAGTTGCCCTTGCCTGCCTCGGAGACGGCTTCGAACACGCCGGCACCCGACGCACCCGAGGCGTGGTAGATCACGTCGGCACCCGCGTCGAGCTCAGCAGCAGCGGCCGCCTTGCCACCCGAGGGGTCACTGAAACCGCTGGGGTCGGACTCCTCGATGTACTTGACCTCGATCTTGATGCTCGGGTCGACCGACTTGGCGCCGGCCACGTAGCCCGCCTCGAACTTCTTGATCAGGTCGCTGTGCACGCCGCCGACATAGCCGATGTGCTTGTTCTTGGAGGCCTGCGCGGCGACGGTCCCGACCAGGTAGGAGCCCTCGTTCTCGGCGAACCCGAGGTAGGCGACGTTGTCGTTGGGCTTGTCGTCGGGGTCGAAGCCGTCGACGACCGCGAAGCTGGTGTCCGGGTAGTCGGGTGCTACCGCGTTGACCGAGTCGCTGTAGAGGAAGCCGACCGCGATGATCGGGTTCATTCCCTGGTCGGCCATCGTGCGCAGCCGCTCCTCGCGAGCCGACTCGGCCTCACCGTCACCGGCCTGCCCCTCGGTACAGGTCGCCGAGAGATCGGCCACCGCCTTCGCGACACCGGCATAGGCGGAGTCGTTGAAGGACTGGTCACCTCGACCGCCCACGTCATAGGCCAGACCGACCTTGGGACCGTCGCCCTTGGCGTCCTTGCAGACGTCCTTGACCGACGAGTCCGAAGAACCGGAAGTGGCCTTCGAGTCGGACTTGGATGTGTCGTTCTTTCCACAGCCGGTCAGCACGACAGACGCGCAGGCGACAGCGGCAACGATCTTGCTCAAACGGCGCAAGAGGGGCCTCCTCGATCGGGGTTAAGGAACCAACAGGTACCGGAACCGCACCTTATGGCAACCACTCGGGACGGCGGCACCCTTGCCTGAAGAAATTCCCCAATCGTTACGAGAACGGCACATCCGCGCTCTTCACCAGACCGTCACCGGGGCATTACTGAGTTGTCACCGGGCCGTCACCGGGCCGCTCGGATCGTGGAGCGCACGGACCGCCACGTCCGCCAGCAACCGGGCGGCGATCAGCGTGGCTCGCTCGTCGACCCGCAGATTGCCCTGATGCAGGTCGTAGCTGGGGCCACCCGGGGTCCGGGTTCCCAGCCTGCCCATCGAGCCGGGTACCTGGTTCAGGTACCAGCCGAAGTCCTCACCCCCCAGGCTCTGTCGAGTGGGTATCGGGCCGCGGCGGCCGAGCACCCGCTGCACCGAGCCCGTGAGCGTCTCGGTGGCGGCCGACTGGTTCACCACCGGCGGCACTCCGCGCTGATAGTCGACCTCGGCAGTCACCCCGTAGGGCGCCACGATCTGAGGGATCAGGGTGCGGACCAGGTGTTCGACTTCAGTCCAGGTAACGGCATCCAGCAGCCGGACGGTGCCGACCAAGTCGCCCGATCCGGGGATCACATTGGCTGCGGATCCAGCCGCCACCTTGCCCCACACGATGCTCACTCCGGCCCGCGGATCCAACCGCCTTGACAGAACGGCCGGCAGTTCGGTGAGCAGCTTGCCCAGTGCGAAGGTGAGGTCCTCGGTCAGGTGCGGACGCGACGTATGCCCCCCGCGCCCGGTCAATCTGACAGCGAGGAAGTCCGCGGCTCCGGTCAGCGGCCCTTCCCGGATCCCGATCCGGCCCACGTCCAGACTCGGGTCACAGTGCAGTCCGAAGACCACGTCGACCCCCTCGAGGACACCGTCCGCGATCAGGTGCAGGGCCCCACCGGGCATCACCTCCTCGGCCGGCTGGAAGAGCAACCGGACCCGACCCGGCAGCAACCCTGCGGCATGCACCGCCCCCAACGCCTGCGCGGCCCCCAGCAGGCCGACGGTGTGCACGTCGTGTCCACAGGCGTGCGCCACGCCCGACACCGTGCTGCGCCACAGATCGGTCGTGGAGTCGGTGACCGGCAGCGCGTCCATGTCGCCTCGCAACGCCACCGTGCGCTCCCCCGTTCCCAGGTCGGCAAGGATCCCGCCACCGTCCACCCGACGGACCCGCCATGCGGTCTCGGCCAGGTGCGCGAACACCAGCTCAGTCGTCCGATGCTCGGCCCAGCTCAGTTCCGGGTGGGCGTGCAGGTCGCGGCGCAGTTCGATGAGGTGATCGCGATTCTTCTCGACCGTCGCGTCGATCAGCACCCCGACTGGGTCGAGCACAGATTGGATGGACATCGCTCCTAGATTACGGCCCCGCTACCGCCGGGCGTCACGGACGTGTGGCGCCGCTCCGACGCACCTTCAGGGAGTGGAGGCCATAGGTACTGAACGTCGATTTGGGTTCCGGATCGTCCGCAAGCTCCAGGTCAGGGAGGTTGTCGAGCACATACTCGACCAGAATCCGCATCTCCAACTTGGCCAATGCCTCGCCGATGCATCGATGACGGCCGAAGCCGAAGGTCAAGTGCCCATGAACACCTGAGCGATCGTGGTTGAAGGTCTCCGGGTCCTCGAACTGCTCGGGATCGTAGTTTCCGGCGCCGAACGTGAGCATGACCTTCTCGCCGGGCTTTATCACCACGCCTCGCACCTCGACCTCCTGACGTGCGGTACGGCCCATGCTCCACGCCGGCGGGTTGATCCGAAGCGATTCATCGATCACCCGAGAAAGGATCGAACGATCATTCTTCAAGAGATCGAAGAGGCCCGGCTCCACCAGGATCCGCCGGATCGTGTTGACGATTCCGTCGACCGTCGTGCTGTGACCGGCGATGATCAACGCGTTCGTCAGACCCTGAAGCTGCTCGAACGGGATCTTCTTCCCGCCGATCTCCCCGTTCACGATCTCGCCGAGAATGTCATCAGCCGGTTGACCGATGCGTCGCTGGAGTTCCTCCTTGACCACTGCCTCCACCGCGGCGGTGGCCCGGGCAGCCCGGTCTGGGTCCGTCAGGTCGCTGTTGGCGACCATCCACTCCTCGGTGATCTCGGATACGTATTCCCACTGGGATTTGAATCCGAGCACGGCCGAGATCACCGAGGTAGGTACCCGCCACGCCACCTCACGCACCAGGTCGGCCCGCCCCTTCTCCATCAGATCGGCGAAAGCGTCCGCGACGATGCTCTCGATCTGTGGCCGCCAGTTCTCCAGGCGTTTGGCCGTGAAGAAGGGCATCAGGTGCTTGCGCCAGGCCGTATGGACCGGAGGACCCAGTTCCGCCGGAACAGACCTGACGGACTTCTGGGTGGAGGGAATCGTGTGCCCCTCCTCCACCGTGTAGGTCTCCCAGTCGTTGGCTGCCTCGGTGATGTCGGCGTACTTGGTGAGCATCCAGAATCCGCCCACCGCATCGGTCCAGGCAACCGGTTCCTGGTCTTGGATCATCCGCAATGTCTCGAACAGGTGCGGAGCCAGCCCCGGATCGGTGTTATCGAAGACCACGGAGTGGGTAGCTTTCCGGCCATCGGCCACGGTCGGCCCTCTCATTCATCGTAGGAGCGGGACTCGCCACGGACCTCAGATTTCGCCAATCACTGATTGGTTCTGCGGAACCTAACAGTGATGCGCGTCACTCGCAAGTGAGCGTCTGGAGAACCGTTCAGATCGGCACGTTCGTCCTGAACTCACGCCTCACCCGCCTTCACTTCGCGAGCGCGGTGCTGTCCGACCTGGCCGAGAGGTGGCCTCTTGCGCCCGCGATCGTCATGACATTAATCTATCAATGTTGTATTTACTCACTCTTGCGAGGCCCCCATGAACCGTCGCACCTATTCAGCACTCGCCGTGTCAATCCTCGTACTGGGATCCCTCGCCGCCTGCGGTGACGACTCCGAGCCGACCGCTGCAGGGGACGGCCCGATCAAGGTCGCCTCGATCGGCTCCTTCGAGTCCCCGGTCTTCTCGACTCCCCAGATCAAGACGGGGCTGCAAGCCGCGATCGCGGACATCAACGCCAACGGGGGGATCAACGGGCGCCAGGTCGAGCTGACCGTCTGCAACGACAAGTTCGACCCGAACGAGGCCACCGCCTGCGCCCAGCGTGCCGTTTCCGATGGAGCGGTGGCCGTGATCGGCGGCGCCTCACCCTTCTCCCCGCAGTTCATGCCCGTACTCGCAGCAGCCAAGATCCCCCTGGTCGCGGGCAGCGCCAGCTCCGGGGCCCCCGAGCTCGTGGAAGAGATCTCCTACCCGATCAACGCCGGTGGGCCCGGCATGTCGCTGGGCAACGGCGCCCTCGCCGCTCAGGCAGGCGACAATCTGGTGGTCATCGCCTCCGACAACGACGGCTCACAGGCCGGTGCGGACCTCACCATCCAAGGTGCCGAGGCCAACGGCGCCACCATGCGCAAGGTGACCATGAAGCTCGGGGCGGTGGACGTCTCGGCCACGGTTGCCAGTGCCCTCAAGGACGACCCCGACTCAGTCGCGCTTCAGGTCGTCACGGAGGACGCGCTCAAGATTGTCACCAGCCTGCGTCAGTCGGGCTACACCGGTGATATCACCGGGGTGGGCTCGCTCTTCCCACCGGCCAGCCTGAAGGCACTCGGCGACAAGGCCGAAGGGATCCGAGTGGCCAGCCGTACGGTGCCGATCACCTCAACCGACATCCCGCAGGTCAAACTCTTCCTCGACCAGATGGCTGCCGAGGACCCGAAGGCATCGACCGATGACCTCGCGCTCAACGCCTGGACCGGTATGCGCCTGCTTGCTGCCGTCCTCGACGGTCAGAAGGTCACCGACGGCGCCTCGGTGATCGCGGCCTTCGCGGCCATCGATGAGCCGATCGAGTTGGGCACCGTGCCGGCATACACCCGTCTCAATGACGAACCGGACGCCGCCGACTACCCGCGGGCCCCGTCATTCCAGACGGTGGCGAGCGTGGTCAAGAACGGTCAACTCGTCCAAGACGGCGACTTCTTCAACCCCCTGGGCTGAGCCAGACGCCTGGGCCGGCGCCTGGGTGAGGGCCATTACCGTTCGCTCGACGACTTTGGACGGTAGTGGCCCTCGTGGCTGTCGAAGGCGGCCACGATCTCATCCGCCGCGGCCGGTGCACTGAGTTCGCCGCTCAACACCTGAGCCGCGATCCGATCCCGGACCGCCGCCACCGACTCCGAACGACGCAGCCGGTCGTTGAGGGTGTCACGGACCAGAGACCAGGTGAAGTCCAGCTGCTGCTGAGCCCGCTTGGCCAGGATCCCAGCGGTACCCAGATGGTCGCGGTGGGAGCCGATCCGGGCCCAGACATCGTCCACTCCGGTACCGGTCAGCCCCGAGCAGGTGATCACCGGGGGCGCCCAGTCTCTGGGTCCTCGCACCATTCGCATCGCGCCGGCCAGTTCTCGAGCGGCCGAACGTGCCTCGGCGGCACGATCCACTCCCCCGCCGAGCTCGGCGTCCGCCTTGTTCACCGCGATCACATCGGCGATCTCCAAGATCCCCTTCTTGATTCCCTGCAGCTGATCCCCGGTTCGGGCCAGGGTCAGGAACAGGAACGAGTCCACCATGCCCGCAACCGTGATCTCGGACTGCCCGACGCCGACGGTCTCGACCAGGATCACGTCGTAGCCGGCGCCCTCCAGGACACTCATCGCCTGCGAGGTCGCCGCCGCCACCCCGCCGAGGGTGCCGGCGGTCGGCGAGGGGCGGATGAAGGCGTCGGGATCCACGGTGAGCTGGGGCATCCGGGTCTTGTCGCCGAGTACCGATCCCCCGGTCCGGACGCTGGAGGGATCCACCGCCAGCACTCCGACTCGGTGTCCCTGACCGGTCAGCCAGGTACCGAGGGATTCGATGAAGGTCGACTTGCCGACCCCGGGAACCCCGGAGATGCCGACCCGAACGGTCGGCACCCCGTCCGCGCCGCCGACCCGACCGGCGCCGCTGGCGGCCAGTCGGGCCATCAGGTCACGGGCGGCGGCCCGGTGATCGGGACGCGACGACTCCACCAGGGTGATCGCCCGCGAGATCGCGGCACGGTGTCCGGTAGTCAGGCCGTGGAGCAGCGTATCGACGTCAGGGATGGCCATCTTCGCGCTCAGGTCCGTCCGGTACTCAGCCCTGCTCGCGCAGTTTGGCGAGCAGATCCAACGCGGATTCGGCGATCACGGTGCCGGGTAGGAACACCGCGGCGGCACCCATCTGCTGCAGCGTGGCCACGTCGTCGGGCGGGATCACGCCACCGATGACCACCATGATGTCGGGGCGGCCCATCTCGGCGAGTGCATGCTTGAGCGCCGGCAACAGGGTCAGGTGACCGGCGGCCAGCGACGAGACACCGACGATGTGCACGTCCGCGTCGATCGCCTGCTGGGCGACCTCCTCCGGGGTGGAGAACAGCGGCCCGACGTCGACGGTGAAGCCCATGTCGGCGAAGGCGGAGACGATCACCTTCTGGCCCCGGTCATGACCGTCCTGGCCCATCTTGGCGACCAGGATCCGGGGACGTCGGCCCTCGGCCTCCTCGAACTCGGCGGTGGCTGCCAGCACCTCGGTCAGTTTGCCGTCACCCGCCTGGGTGGCTTCATCGCGATACACACCGGAGATGGTACGGATCACGGCCTGATGCCGGCCGTAGACCTTCTCCAGCGCATCGGAGATCTCGCCGACGGTGGCCTTGGCCCGGGCCGCGTCCACCGCCAGGCCGAGCAGGTTGCCGTCCAACGAGCCCCCGCCCACCGCACCGCGCTCGGCGGAGTTGGTCAGCGCCTCCAGGGAGCGTCGCACCTCGTCGTCGTCACGCTCGGCACGCAGCCGCTCCAGCTTGGCGATCTGCTGGCGGTACACATCGTCGTTGTCCACCTTGAGCACGTCGAGCGGGTCCTCGTCGGCGAGCCGGTAGGTGTTCACCCCGATGACCTGCTGGGCACCGGAGTCGATCCGGGCCTGGGTACGCGCGGCGGCCTCCTCGATGCGCATCTTCGGGATGCCCTGCTCGATCGCCTTGGCCATGCCGCCGGCAGCCTCGGCCTCCATGATGTGCGCCCAGGCCTTGGTGGCCAGGTCGTGGGTGAGCCGCTCCACGTAGTAGGAGCCGGCCCAGGGGTCGATGATCTCGGTGGTACGCGACTCCTGCTGCAACAGCAGCTGGGTGTTGCGCGCGATCCGGGCCGAGAAGTCGGTCGGCAGCGCGATGGCCTCGTCCAGCGCGTTGGTGTGCAGCGACTGGGTGTGCCCCTGGGTCGCGGCCATCGCCTCGATCGCGGTCCGACCCACGTTGTTGAACACGTCCTGGGCGGTCAGCGACCAGCCGGAGGTCTGGCTGTGGGTACGCAGACTGAGGCTCTTGGGGTTCTTCGGGTCGAATTCCCGCACCAGCTTGGCCCAGATGGCCCGGGCGGCACGCATCTTGGCGATCTCCATGAAGAAGTTCATCCCGATCGCCCAGAAGAAGCTGAGCCGGGGAGCGAACTTGTCGATGTCCAGCCCCGCATCCAGACCGGCCCGGATGTACTCGACCCCGTCGGCCAGGGTGTACGCGAGCTCCAGGTCGGCGGTCGCTCCGGCCTCCTGGATGTGGTAGCCGGAGATCGAGATGGAGTTGAAGCGCGGCATCTTCTGGCTGGTGTAGGCGAAGATGTCGGAGATGATCCGCATCGACTGCACCGGCGGGTAGATGTAGGTGTTGCGGACCATGAACTCCTTGAGGATGTCGTTCTGGATGGTCCCGGCCAGCTGCTCGGGCTTGACGCCCTGTTCCTCGGCCGCGGCGATGTAGAGCGCCAGTACCGGCAGCACGGCACCGTTCATCGTCATGGACACCGACATCTCGTCGAGCGGGATGCCCTCGAAGAGCACCCGGGTGTCGTAGATGGAGTCGATCGCTACCCCGGCCATGCCGACGTCGCCGCGGACCCGGGGGTGGTCCGAGTCATAGCCGCGGTGGGTGGCCAGGTCGAACGCGACCGAGAGGCCCTTCTGGCCGGCGGCCAGGTTGCGTCGGTAGAACGCGTTGGACTCCTCGGCGGTGGAGAATCCGGCGTACTGGCGGACGGTCCACGGCTGGGTGGTGTACATGGTCGGGTACGGACCACGCAGGAAGGGGCTCAGCCCCGGCCAGGTGCCTAGCGCGTCGAGACCTGCGATGTGCTCGGGGCCGTAGAGCGGCTGGATGTCGATGCCCTCGGGGCTGGTCCAGGGCTCGGAATAGGCCCGCGGCGCCTGGGCGGCGTTGCCACCGCTCAGGGGCAGGCCGGCGAAGTTGGACGGAATGCTCATGCGAGCGCCTCCCGGGTGCGATTGAGGAATGCGAGGGCGTCGAGGCCCATCGCGGCCGAGTCGTCGATGGTGACACCGGTAACGGCATCGGGCTTGCCGGCGATGATGACGTGGCGGACACCGGCCGCGCGTAGGGCGTCGACCGCCGCAACGCCCCAGTCGGCGTAGGCCTGGTCCGGTCCGGCCAGGCAGGCGACCTTCTCACCCGCCAGCGCGGCGACCAGCTCTTCGGCGTTGGCGGTGGCACCGGCCACGTTGACACTGACCCCACCGGCGGCGAGCAGGTTGCTGGCGAAGGTGGCCCGGGCCGTGTGTTGGGCCACCGACCCCATCGTGGCCAGGAAGACCGGGGCCCCGGTGGGCTGGTCGCGCAATGCCTCATAGGAGGCGCCGTAGCGGCGGACCGCGTCCGCGCTCGGGTGAGGGACCCGCTCGGGGAGCGTCTCGTCCAGGTTGGGGAACTCGCTGACCCCGGTGATCGGCATCCGCCGGGTGGCGACCAGCTTCTCTCGGGCCGCGACCACGTCGTTGATCCGGGCCATGAAGGAACCGTCCGAGAGCGCCACGGCGATGCCACCGGACTCCTCCAGGCGCCCGAACTCGGCCCATCCTGCGATCGCCTGCTCGTCGGTGAACTTCTCCACGGCGTACGAGCCACCGGCGGGATCGGTCACCTTGGCCAGGTGCGACTCGGAGACCAGCAGACTGGAGGTGTTGCGGGCGACCCGTCTACCGAGGGTGTCCGGGAGACCCAGTGAGGCATCGAAGGGGACCACCGTCACAGACTCGGCGCCGCCGACCCCGGCAGCGAAGGCTGCGACGGTGCCGCGCAGCATGTTCACGTAGGGGTCGTACTTGCTCATCATGGCCCGACTGGTCACCACGTGCTGACGCTGTACCACCACACCGGTGGCTCCGCTGAGTTCGGCGACCCGGGACCATAGCCTCCGAGCCGAGCGAACCTTCGCGATGGTCGCGAACTGCTCATCACTAGCCGAGTAGCGGAACTCGATCAGGCCGAGTGCATCCTCCAGGCTGATCCCGGCCGCGGTGAGGTCCCGCAGTACCGAGACACCCGCCGCCATCGAGTAGCCGAGTTCCTGAGCGTCCGAGCCCCCGAGGTCGTTGACCTGGGTGGCGTCGACCACGACGCCCATGACACCGAGGTCCAGGGCCAGCCGGGCGATCTCGACGAGTTCGTCGGGTCCGCCGCTGCCCAGAGCCGGCTTGGCACCGAGGTTGGTGCCGGAGTTCAAAGAGACGCCGTCTGCCAGGTCCGCGAACGCGCGGGCCGCGGCCACCTGCTCCTTGCCGGCTTGCAGTACTACCGGCGCCAGGTCGAGAAAGACGTTCTTCAGGATGCTGGGCAGACCTGCGACCTCGAGGCCGCCGCCCAACTCGATCCAGACCGAGGTCGCCCCGTTCTCCAGGTCGACCAGCAGTGCCTCATTGGCTGCCTTGGCATCGGGCCCCACCACGTGCACCCGGATGTCCCAGTCCCCTTGTCGGGTCGGACGCCCGGAGGTCGTCAACTGCTCCAGATCGGCCGGAGAGCCGATCGGAGCCACGGAGATGCCATCGAGTGTGCTGCGCGAAAGCTTGTCCCAGACCAGCTCGTCCGGATCGCTCTCGGTCAGCCGCCGTGACTTGCGGAGAACATCTGCCGTCGCCTTCTCCCAGTCCGCCTGAGTGGCGGTGTCCTGGGGTGCGGCAAGCAGCAGCTCCGGCGTCGCTTCGAAGGTGGGATCGATCATGCCCTGAGGATATTCCGCCCGGGACGCCCCTCCTGACCCGGGTCAGGAGACGAGACCGATCGAGCCCCCGGTGACACGTCAGTTGTTGTTACCCGGTAGTGGCCCTGTACTGCCTCCTC
>CAYNFY010000063.1:0-24471 GCA_964396585.1 uncultured Nocardioides sp. | reverse complement strand
TCGGTGACCGCTCACTCCTCGAGGGTGAACCACTCGGTGAAGGTCGGCACCTCGGTGAGCGCGACACAGGCCCCGCGCAGCAGGGGCACCGCGGCCAATGCGCCGCTGGCCTCGCCCAACCGCAGGTCCAGGTCGAGCAGCGGTTGCTTGTCGAGACGGTCCAGCAGCCGGCGATGCCCGGGTTCGGGTGAGACATGACCGGCGAAACAGTGGTCCAGCGCTCCTGGAGCAGCCACCTCGAGCGGCATCAGGGACGCGGTCACCACGTAGCCGTCCAGCAGCACCGGAATGCTGCGGCGTCGCGCGGCCAGTGTGGCCGCCGCCATCCCCACCAGTTCGGATCCACCCACCCGGCGCAACACCTCCAAGGGGTCGCTCTCCGCGCCGATCCGGGCCACGGCGGCCTCGACCGCGCTCACCTTGGCGACCATCGGGTCGACGCCGGTGCCGGGCCCGGTCCATTCGGTCGCGCTGCCCCCCATCAGTGCGGTGGCCACGGCCGCGGCCGGTGTGGTGTTGCCGATGCCCATCTCACCGATCACCAGCAGGTCGGTGTCGAGGGCGTCCACGTGAGCGGTGACCTCGAGCGCGATCTCGCGGGCCCGCTCGAGGCTCAGCGCGTCCTCGATGCGGATGTCGCCGCACGGGTCACCCACCCCCAGGTCGATCACATGCACCTCGGCACCCACCTGGCGGGCCAAGGCGTTGACGGAGGACCGGTCGGCCCGGAACGCGGCCACCATCGCCTGAGTGACGTCGGCGGGGTAGGCGCTGACGCCGGAGCCCTCCCCGGCTACCCCGTGGTCACCCGCCAGGACCAACACATGGGGCCGTTCCACGGCAGGCGAGGCGCTGCCCTGCCACCCGGCCAACCAGACGGCGGCCTCATCGAGCCGGGCGAACGCCCCGGCCGGTCGCAGGATGTCGGCGGCCCGGCCGGCCAGGGCCTTCTGAGCTTCGGCGTCGGGCCGGGGCAGGTCGCTCAGGCAACTCTCGGGGAGCCAGCAACGATCGGAGTGAAGGTGTTTCATCTCATGAACTTCTTTCCGCCCGACCTGAGTCGGGGTGTGGAGGTTTCGCTGCGCAACCTGCCTCGACCGACGCCGGTCAGGTTCAGCCGAGCAGAGCGTCGGAGAAGGCCTCGGCATCGAACGGGGCCAGGTCGTCGACGCCTTCGCCGAGTCCGACCAGTTTGACCGGGACTCCCAGTTCACGCTGCACGGCGACGACGATGCCGCCCTTGGCGGATCCGTCGAGCTTGGTCAACACGATGCCGGTGACGTCGACGATCTCGGAGAAGACTCGGGCCTGGATCATGCCGTTCTGACCGGTGGTCGCATCCAGTACCAGCAGCACCTCGGTGACCGGAGCCTGCTTCTCGATGACCCGCTTGACCTTGCCGAGCTCGTCCATCAGACCGGCCTTGTTCTGCAGGCGTCCGGCGGTGTCGACCAGAACCGTGTCCACACCACGGTCGACACCTGCCTTCACGGCGTCGAAGGCGACGCTGGCGGGGTCTCCGCCCTCGGGCCCACGGACCACCTCGACCCCGACCCGGGCGGCCCAGGTCGCCAACTGCTCGACCGCGGCGGCACGGAAGGTGTCTGCGGCCCCCAACACCACCGACCGGTCGTCGGCGACCAGGATCCGGGCGATCTTCCCGACCGAGGTGGTCTTGCCTGCCCCGTTGACCCCCACCACCAGGACCACGCCGGGCATCCCGTCGGCGCCGGTCACCTTGAGCGAACGGTCCATGGTCGGGTCGACCAGGTTCACTAACTCTTCCCGTAGCACCGTGCGGGCGTGCTCGGCCCCGGAACCTTCGACCCGGAGCCGGGTCCGCAACCGCTCGACCAGCTCGGTGGTCGGGGCGACCCCGATGTCCGCGGTGAGCAGGGTGTCTTCGATGCTCTCCCAGGTGTCCTCATCGAGCTTGTCGCGAGACAGCAGGGCGAGCAGGCCCCTCCCCAGACCGCCCTGGCTGCGGGAGAGCCGCTGACGCAACCGGACCAACCGGCTGGCAGTGCCTTCGGGCGTCTCCAGGGCGGGAGCGGGGGCGACCGATGTCTCAGCTGCGACAGCCTCGGCTTCGGCGGTGCTCGAAGCACCCGGTCCTCGGGTCGAGACGTCGGGCTTCGGGGCTTCGACCTCGCGTCGATCGGAGGCCGGGGGCAGTGCGGACTTGTTGCGGCCACTGACCACCAATCCGGCCGCGATGCCCACGACGAGCAGTACGACCAGCGCGATCGCGATGATGGGTTCCATGAGCGGCATCCTCCCAGACCTGGCCGCGGGAATCGGTCAGGGGAGGGTCATCGGATCGCTCAGCGGTGACCGAGCGGGGTGTCCTCGTCGGAGGTGGTGGGCAGCTCGTCGAGCTGTCGCCGCATCCAGCGACCGGCTCCGGGAACAAGCGGCAGATCCTCGCCGCGGTAGGGGAAGGCGACATAGCCGACCACGATCAAGGCAAGCAGGATGACCACCGACATGGCGACAATGATGAGGATCATGGTGGTGCGTACTCCCGAGTCGAATGCGTGAAGCTTTCTCCCACAGGTTACTCCCGCCACAAGGGCAACACCTCGGCGCGGATCGGCGTCACCCTCCCTCAGGCGGTCTCGCTCTCCCGCAGCCGCTGACTGATCACCGTCGAGACGCCGTCGCCACGCATGGTCACGCCGTAGAGGGCGTCGCCCACCTCCATCGTCCGCTTCTGGTGAGTGATCACCAGCAGCTGGGAGTTCTCGCGCAGTTCCTCGTAGATCTGCAGCAACCGGCCCAGGTTCGTGTCATCGAGTGCGGCCTCCACCTCGTCGAGGATGTAGAAGGGCGAGGGGCGGGCCTTGAACAGGGCGACCAGGAAGGCGACGGCCACCAGTGATCGTTCGCCCCCCGAGAGCAGTGAGAGTCGTTTGACCTTCTTACCCGGCGGCCGGGCCTCCACCTCGATACCGGTGGTGAGCATGTCGCCCGGATCGGTGAGCACCAGACGTCCCTCCCCGCCCGGGAAGAGCCTGGCGAAGGTGGAATCGAAGGCGCGTTCCACATCGGCATAGGCCTGGGTGAACACCTGCTCGACCCGATCGTCGACCTCCTTGACGATGTCGAGCAGGTCCTTACGGGTCTGCTTGAGGTCCTCCAACTGCTCGGTGAGGAAGCCGTGCCGCTCCTCCATGGCATTGAACTCCTCCAGCGCCAACGGGTTCACCCGGCCCAGTTCGGCCAGGGCGCGCTCCGCCGAGCGCAACCGCTTGGTCTGCACGGTCCGGTCGAAGGGGGTCGGCGGCGGCGGTTCCTCGCCCTCGGGCAGCTCGCCGGCGAACGGGATCGGCACGTGCGGGCCGTAGTCGGCCACCAGCCCGTCGGGTTCGAGCCCGAGTTCGTCCAGCGCTCGTTCCTCGAGCTGTTCGATCCGCATCCGCTGTTGGGCCCGGGCCAACTCGTCGCGGTGCACGCTGTTGACCAGTCCGTCGTGTTCGCGGTCGAGGTCGCGCAGCCGGGCCCGGACGGCAAGCAACTGTTCCTCCTGGGTGGCCCGAGCCTGCTCGGTCTCGCTCCGCTCGGCCGTGGCCTGCTCGACGGAACGTTCGAGTCGACGCAGCACCACGACCACCGCAGCGGCGACGGCCTGGGCCGCACGTCCTTCCCGCAGTAACCGGTCCCGACGCTCGCTCGCCCGGGCTCGTTGCTCCCGCTCCTGCCGGGCCTGCCGGGCCAGAGACTCGGCCCGTCCCGAGACCGCACGGCCCCGTTCCTCAGCGGTACGCAGGGACAGTCGGCCGTCCATCTCCTGCTGTCTGGCCTCACGGGCGACCTGCGCGAGCTCTTCGCGCTGGTCCTCGCTGACCGTCTCCTCGGGCACCTGTTCGGCACCGGCCAGACGTTCGCCGGCCGCGGTCAGCCGTGACTCGGCCTCTTCTCTGGCCTGGCGCGCCAGGGCGATCGCTCGCTCCAGGCGCTCCGCCTCGTTGCGGGCGGAGGTCACCTGAGCGCGGCGCTGGCCGTGTTCCCCTGCCACGGCCGCTCGGGCGGACTCGGCCTCCCGTCGTCGTACCGAGATCTCCTCCAGCGCGATCCGCGCCATATTGCGCCGCTCCGCCGCGTCGGCGACCGCCGCGGTGGCTTCGTCGTGCATCAGATCGGCGGCCTCGATGTCCTGAGTGACGGCCTCGACCGCGGCCTGTGCCTCCAGTAGGGACTGTCCGGACCCGGTGCCACCCCGGGCCCGCCAGGCGCTGAGCAGGTCACCCTCGGGAGTAACCGCCGTCAACTCGGGATGGTCGGTGACCAGTGTCTGGGCGCCGGCCAGATCGCCGACGAGCACGGTGCCGTACAGCAACCGGCTCACGGCTCCGGCTACCCGCTCTCCCGCTCGCACGACATCGAGCGCCCATCGTGCGCCGTCCGGGAGGTCGATGTCGGGTCGAGACCTGTGCTCGGCGTCGGTGAGCAGCATCCAGGCCGAGCCCAGTTCCTCAGCCCGAAGCCGCCCCAGAGCGGCGCCGGCCCGGCCCGCCTCGACCACCACGGCATCGGCAGTGGCACCGAGTGCGGCCGCCAGGGCCGTTTCGTATCCGGGCTGAACCTCCAGGTCCGCAGCCACCGGGCCGAGAACGCCGGACCAGGACTCCGCCCCCGTCTCACCCAGTAGTTCGGCCGCACCGTCCTTGAGACTGAGACCCATCTGGAGCGCCTCGCGACGCGCCCCCAGAGAGGCACGCTCCCGGTCGGCCGCGTGGGCCGCGTCCCGGGCCCGGGTCAGGTCCGCCTCGGCCCGTTCCAGGGCTGCGCGTGCCTCGGCGTGTCGACTCTCCAGGTCAGAGCTGTCGTCATCCAGCCCACTGACCTGGCCCTCGAAGGTGTCCAGCTCCGCCTCGGCGACGCGAGCGCGTTCCAGCGCCTCGGTCCGGGACGCCTCGAGACGACCGATCTCCTCGGCCGCCGAGGTGACCCGTCCGGCCAGGGTCTCGACCTGCCCGGTCAGCCGGGCCAGCCCCTCCCGTCGATCGGCGGCGGCCCGGTGCAACTGTGCGACCCTGCGGTCCTCGGCCTGGGCCCGCTCCTCGGCCTGCCCCTTCAGAGCGACGGCCCGGTCGAGTTCCGTACGGAGCCGTTCGACCTCCGCAGCGATCTCCTGCTCCTCGGCCCGGGCCCGTTCGGCATCGGCCTCGAGCCGATCAGGGTCCCGCCCCGAATCGACCCTCTCATCGGCCTGACCGGCGGCATTGCGAACCCGTTCCGCGGCGAGTGACTGGGTTCCGCGCAACCGCTCGCGGAGCCCCGAGAGCGCGAACCAGGTCTCCTGGGCCGCCGCCAGAGCCGGCAGCGACTCGCGCAGGCCGGACTCCAGCGCCTGTTCCTCCTCCCGCTCCCGGCTCAGCTGTGCCTCGACCTCGGCCCGCCGCGAGACCAGCAGCGACTCATCAGCCAGGTCCTTCTCAAGAGCGTTGCGAGCGGTGACCAGGTCGTCGGCCAGTAGCCGGGCCCGGGCATCACGTACGTCCGCCTGGACGCCGGCCGCCCGGCGGGCCACCTCGGCCTGTCGGCCCAGCGGTTTGAGCTGCCGCCGGATCTCCGAGATCAGGTCGCCGAGCCGGTCCAGGTTGGCCTGCGTGGAGTCGAGTTTGCGGAGCGCCTTCTCCTTGCGCTTGCGATGCTTGAGTACCCCGGCAGCCTCCTCGATGAAGCCGCGCCGGTCCTCCGGCGTCGCATGCAGGATGGTGTCGAGCTGGCCCTGACCGACGATGACGTGCATCTCGCGCCCGATGCCCGAGTCGCTGAGCAGCTCTTGGACATCCAGCAGCCGACAGGTCTGTCCGTTGATCGCATACTCCGAGCCCCCGGACCGGAACATGGTGCGGCTGATCGTCACCTCGGTGTAGTCGATCGGCAGCGCGCCGTCGGTGTTGTCGATGGTCAGCTGCACCTCGGCGCGTCCCAGTGGCGGCCGACCGGAGGTGCCGGCGAAGATGACGTCCTCCATCTTGCCGCCGCGCAGGCTCTTGACCCCTTGCTCCCCCATCACCCAGGCGAGCGCGTCGACCACATTGGACTTGCCGGAGCCGTTCGGCCCCACGATGCAGGTGATGCCGGGTTCGAGCAGCAGCGTCGTCGCGGAAGCGAAGGACTTGAACCCCTTCAGGGTCAGGCTCTTCAGATACACACGGGACTCCTCGGCTGGGCTGGTCGTCAGGCTACCGCGCGGCGGCCTCCGCGTCCGCGTGCGCGATCGAGTCCAGTTGGCGCCACACCACGGCCAGCACCAGCACCGACCCGACGAAGGCGAACCAGAACGGCCCCCGGATCCCCCAGTGGCGTGCGATGAGCCCCCCGATGCCCGAGCCGACGACCATCCCGGCGAATACCCCGACCAGGTAGACGCTCCCGACCCGACCCTGCAGCCGTAGCGGGACCGCCCGCTGACGCACCGCATTCGACAGGGAGCCCCAGATGAAGGCGTAGACGCCGAAGCCGAACACGATCGTCCAGGCCAGCACGATGGAACGGTTGAGTGCGAAAGCCAGGTGCATGGCGCACTCGGCGATCAGGCACCCCTTCATCAAGAGCCCCAACGGGACGTGCGACTCCACCCACTGAAAGCCGACGATCCCGACCACGCCACCCAGCGCACCGGCCGTGGTGAGCAGTCCGTAGCCGATCTCGTCTATGCCGAGCACCCGGGAGCTGGATCCGGGCCACCATCAGCGCACCGAAGAGCACGCAGAGCAGTTGCCCTGCGAAGGGCCAGGCCATCCCGAGCGCGAAGAGGGCGGCACCGAGCGGCGGGCCCGCGAATTCGTTGAGGGTGACCCGCCCTGCCATCAGCCGGGCGTTGGCGACCCCCAGATCGGGCTTCCCCACCAGCATCGGGGTCAGCGTGGAGGCGGTGGTGTCGGCGAAGACCTCGGCCACCCCGAAGCAGAGGACCGCACCGAGGACGACGCCGACGTTGACCCGATCAGAGACCAGGCATCCGACCAGGACCGCCAGCAGCAGTGCCCGGGAGAGGTTCGAGGAGACCAGCAGTGCCCGGCGGTCGACCCGATCGGCCACGGCACCGGCCTGAAGTCCCAGCAGCAGCCACGGGAGCCGCTGCAACAACGGCGCCAGGGCGACCAGCAGCGGATCGTGGGTCTGCGAGGCGACCAGTAGCGGGGCGGCGGAGAGCGAGAGCCCATCCCCCAGGTTGGTCACCCAGGAGGCCGCCACCACTCGGCGGAAGCCCCGACCGAGGCGCAGCGGCAGAGCGAGGTCGAGCAGGCTGGTCACCAGCGCAGGCTAGAGCCAGGCGCCGATGATCCGCACCCGATTTTCGCAGGGGCGCCGAGCGGTCAGGCGTTGCTGAGCTCGCCGACCAGTGCGGTGTCCAGGTCGGCGGTGTGCAGTGCGGTGAGCCGCTCGTTCTCATCACTCAACTGAGCCACGAGGGTCTGCAGTTCGGCCACGCGCCGGCGCAGTCGGGCTGCTTCGGTGATGAGCTGGGAGGTGCTCGGCGCACCCAGGTATCCGGTCAGGGCCTTGGCCATGGCTTCTCGGTCTGCCTCTCGATTGGGAACGAGTGGTTGCATAGAACAACCAGCATTCAAGAGTCCCACCGGCCCGAGGCCACGTCAAACCGACGAGAACCGTCCGCGCTAGGCGGGTCTCCCGGGTCCCTTGCGCGATCGTGGCGCCGGCTGGCACTTCGGGCAGAAGTACGAGGATCGGTTCATGAAGGCGACCCGCCGGATCAGCGTGCCGCAACGCTCACACGGCTGGTTCTCCTGACCGTAGGCGTGCAGCGAACGGTCGAAGTAGCCGGACTCCCCGTTGACGTTGACGTAGAGCGCATCGAAGGAGGTACCGCCCTGAGCGAGGGCCTCCTCCATCACGGTCCGGGCGTGGGAGAGCACGTCCGTCGCCTGGTGTGCGCTCAACCGGTCCCCCGGTCGCTCACCGTGCAGTCCGGCACGCCACAGAGACTCATCGGCGTAGATATTGCCGACCCCGGAGACCAGCCCCTGGTCGAGCAGCAGTCGCTTGATGGCCGACCCGCGGCGCCGGATCCGCCGCGCGACGTCGAGCGGATCGAAGTCCGCATCGAGCGGATCGAGGGCGATATGGGCGATCTCCGCGGGCAGCACGGCACCCCCGACGCTGTGGGTCAGCCCACCGAACATGCGCTGGTCTACAAACCGCAGTTCCCGGCCGTCGTCCATCGTGAACCGGACCCGTAGGTGACGTTCGTCACCGGCACCGCCCGGTTGCACCAGCATCTGGCCGCTCATCCCCAGGTGGCCCAGCAGCGCGTCCCCATCGTCCAGGGCGAGCCAGAAGTACTTACCCCGACGCCGAACCGCCTCGACGGTCCGCCCCAGAGTCGCCTCGGTGAATCCGGTGGCTCCTCCGGCGCTGCGTCGGACCGGACGCTCATGCAGGATCTCGACACCCATCAGGCGACGACCCACGACATGCCGTTCGAGCCCGGCCCGGACGACCTCGACCTCGGGGAGTTCTGGCATCGGATGCCGGGAGTCAGGCCTGAGCGGGTTCGTCGAGGGCGAGCGCTTCGCGAATCTCCACGTAGGCGGTCTTCGCCGCGAACTGCTCGGCTTCCTTCTTGGAACGGCCCACACCGTGTCCGTACAGGTTGCCACCGACCCGCACCTGAGCGGTGAAGGTCTTGGCATGATCGGGACCATCGTCCTCGATCACATATTCAGGAACCCCCAGCGCACGCTCGGCGGCGAGCTCCTGCAGCGACGTCTTCCAGTCGAGTCCGGCACCCATGCTCGCGGCCTCCTCCATCAGGGGGTCGAAGAGCAGGTGCACGACTCCGGCCGCGACCTCGATGCCACCGGACAGGTGGATCGCGCCGATCAGCGCCTCCACGGTGTCGGAGAGGATCGATGCCTTGTCTCGACCACCGGTGGCCTCTTCGCCACGGCCCAGCTTGATGTGCTGACCCAACTCGATTCTTCGGGCCACCCCGGCCAGTGCCCGGGCGTTGACCACAGCCGCACGCAGCTTGGCCAGACGCCCCTCGGACAGGTCGGGGTGGGCCCGGAAGAGATGTTCGGTCACGACCACGCCGAGCACCGAGTCGCCCAGGAACTCCAGGCGTTCGTTGGTCGGGAGACCGCCGTGCTCGTAGGCCCACGAACGGTGGGTCAGGGCACGGTCCAGCAGCCCGGCATCCAGCGTGGGATTACCGAGCACCGTGCGGAGCTCGTCAGTGCTCAGGGTCGCGTCCGTTCAGCTGAGAGGTTCAGAGAACCTGACGACGGTCGGCGCGGGCGCCGTACTGGCCGCAGGCACCGCAGGCGCGGTGGGGCAGGTGCTTGGCACCACAGGCAGGGTTCGCGCAGGTCACCAGGGACGGCGCGACGGCCTTCCACTGCGAACGACGGTGACGCGTGTTGCTGCGCGACATCTTCCGCTTCGGGACAGCCACTGTGTACTCCTCAATCATCGCAGCCAGGGCTTTCCCGGCCGTGTGTTTCGGTGACCGGAAGGGCTCCGGGCACTGGTCAGTCGTGAATCAGTCTTCGTCCTGCTTGAGCGCTGCCAAACCGGCCCAACGCGGGTCGATGACGGCCTCGTGCGAGTGACCGGGGTCGTCCGCCAGACGCGCACCACACTCGATGCACAGCCCGGGGCAGTCCTCGGTACACAGCGGCTGGAACGGCAGCGCAAGCACCACCGCATCCCGCAGCAGGGGTTCGAGGTCGAGCAGGTCGTCCTCGAGCCGGCTGGTCTCGTCGTCCAGATCCTCATCGGCCTGGTCGTGCCGGACGTCGTCGTAGGTGCACAGCTCCTGGAACCGCACGTCGAGCTCGTCGACCAACGGCGTCAGGCACCGGACACACTCGCCTTCCAATGTCGCCTGGGCGACACCGGTGACCAGCACACCCTCCATGACCGCCTCGAGCCGCAGGTCGAGTTCGACCGGCGAGCCCTCAGGAACATGAAGGACTTCGATACCAAGTTCCGCCGGCGCCTCGACCGTGAGCCTCACCTCTCGCTGGGACCCCGGACGGCGACCGAGCTCTCGAGTGTCGAGGACGAACGGCGCACTAGGGTCCAGGCTGGTCAGGGTGATCACTCCCGGTCAGGGCACAACAGAACCAGCGAAGCGTATCCGGCTGTCGTGGGGTGGGCAAAACTGGGTCGTTGTTGGTTCGAGCCTGGCCCGAGCCGTCGAGACGACCGCAACCGATCGTAGGCGCTCAGTCACGTTCGGCCAAGCGGGCCGTCAGCCGGCCCAGGATCACGGGCGGCACCAGCCCTGCCACGTCCCCACCCATCGACGCGACCTCCTTGACCAGCGAGGATGAGACGAACCCCAGCGTGGGATCCGTCCCGAGGTAGACGGTCTCCATCCCGGTCAGGTGTGAGTTCATCTGCGCCATCGGTTGCTCGTAGGCGAAGTCACCGCCGTCACGCAGGCCCTTCACCACACCGAGCGCCTGCACCTCGCGGCAGAAGTCCACGATCAGGCCGGTGAAGCCGGCCACTCGGACGTTGGACAGATGTGCCGTCGTCTCGGTGAGCATCTCGATCCGCTCCTCCGGCGTGAACAGCCGGTTCTTGGAGGGGTTGGTACCGATCGCCACCACGACCTCGTCGAAGACCCGCGACGCCCGGGCGAAGATGTCCAGGTGCCCGTTGGTGACGGGGTCGAAGGTGCCAGGGCACACCACCCGGTGAACCTGCCGTGTCATCTCAGTCCTCCTCCTTGGATGCCCGATCGGGCGAAGCCGCGTGACCGTACCAGAGCACGGTCTCACCGTAGGCCCGTCGTTTGCCGGCCTCGATCCCGGATGGCCAGTTCGGCTCGCGGCTGCGCTTGCCCCGCTCCACGATGACCAAGGCGTCCTCGGCGAGCCAGGCGTGGGTGACCAGGGCCGACAGATCGGCGGCCAGTTCCTCGTCCGGCAACGGGTAGGGCGGGTCGCTGAGTACCAGGTCGAAGGGCCGGCTCGTCCCCCGAGCCAGCACCGTGGGCACGCGTCCGGCGATGACCTGGGCCTGCGTGCAACCCAGTTCGCGGGCGTTACGGGTCACCAGCGCCGCGGTGGGCTTGTCCCGCTCCACGAACACCACCTCCACCGCGCCACGCGACCAGGCCTCCAGACCCAACGCACCCGATCCGGCGTACAGGTCCAGGACCCTCAGTCCTTCCATGGTCCCGGCCCAGGACTCGATGCTGGAGAACATCGCCTCCCGAACCCGGTCGCTGGTGGGTCGGGTGGCGGTCGTCTTCGGGGTGGCGAGTCGACGACCGCCGGCCCTGCCTCCGATGATCCTGGTCACTCTGCTCGGCCTCTCTGGTCGATCCTCGGCCCGTCTCCGGTAGGAGTCCGGCTCGGTTCTTCTCAGTTCTTTTCGATGAACTCGCTGGTGACGCTGGCCTCGACGGCCTCGACCGCCGCTGCCAGCAACCGGTGGCCGTTCAACGCAGGGTCCTCCGCCAGGAGTTCCTCGGCCGCTTCGCGGGCCTGCGTGATGGTCTCCTCGTCACGGAGCACCCGCAGGTTCACCAGGCTGGACCGGAACCCGGACTGGTTGGCGCCGAGCACGTCACCCTCACGACGCTGCTCCAGGTCGACCCGGCTCAGCTCGAAACCGTCCGTGGTGGCCGCGACGGCAGCCAGGCGCTCTCTGGCCGGGGTTCCTTGCTCGGCCCGGGTGACCAGCAGACAGAGTCCGGGCAGCCCGCCCCGGCCCACCCGGCCACGCAGCTGGTGCAGTTGAGAGACGCCGAACCGGTCTGCATCCAGCAGCACGATGGCTGTCGCGTTGTGGACGTCGACCCCGACCTCGATCACCGTGGTGGAGACCAACACGTCGACCTCACCGGCGGCGAAGGAGGTCATCGTGCGTTCCTTCTCCTCCGCGGCCATCCGACCGTGCAGCGGAGCCACTCGGAGTCCGGCCAGCGGCCCGGCGGCCAACAGATCGACCACCTCGGTCACCGCCGCGGCGGACCCCTCGGGGGTGAGCACGGCTCCGTCCTCGTCCACCTCGGTCTGCTCGCGCTCGCCCTGCTCCATCGCCTCGGCGCTGATCCGGGGGCACACCACATAGACCTGGTGACCGCCCTGGACCTCCTCACGGACCCGGGCCCAGATCCGCTCCTGCCACCCCGGCTGTTCGGCCAGCGGCACCACAGTGGTCTGGATCGCGGCCCGGCCGGCCGGCAGCTCGGTCAGCGTGGAGACCTCCAGGTCCCCGAAGACGGTCATCGCCACGGTGCGCGGGATCGGGGTCGCGGTCATCACCAGAACGTGCGGCGGAGTGGTCGCCTTGTCGGTCAACGCACTGCGTTGCTCGACCCCGAACCGGTGCTGTTCGTCGACCACGACCAGACCCAGATCGAGAAAGCTCACGTTCTCTTCGAGCAGAGCATGAGTACCGATCAGCAGACCGGCGTCTCCGGTGGCTGCGTCCAACATCACCCGCTGCCTGGCCGCCTTGCTCATCGAGCCGGTGAGCAGGCCCACGGTGGTGGCCCCTTCGGCACCCAACAGCCCGCCTCCGGCCAACTCACCGAGCATCGCGGTGATCGAACGATGGTGTTGCTGGGCGAGCACCTCGGTCGGGGCCAGCAGGGCCGCCTGACCGCCCGAGTCGATGACCTTGAGGATCGCGCGCAACGCCACCAGCGTCTTTCCGGAGCCGACCTCACCCTGAAGCAGTCGGTTCATCGGATGCCCGGCCGCCAGGTCCGCCTCGATCTCGGCACCGACCACCCGCTGTCCGGCGGTCAACTCGAAGGGCAGCGAGGCATCGAAACGGGCCAGCAGATCACCCTGTTCACCGGTACGCGGCACCGACCCGAGGGCGCGTTGTGCCGCTCGCCGCCGGGCCAGCACGCTCTGCAGCACCAGCGCCTCGGCGAACCGGAACCGGCGCAGCCCGGCGTGCACATCGGCATGGGTCTCCGGCTGATGTACCCGGCGCAGCGCGGTCATCACATCGAGCTGCCGATAGCGCTGCCGCAGATCGGCGTCGAGCACGTCGGAGACATCGGTGACCAGATCCAGAGTGGTGCCGATGACCTTCTGGAGATCCCAGCTGTTGAGGCTCTTGGTCAGCGGGTAGATCGGCATCAGCCCGCGCAGCGGTACGCCGTCCTCGCCATCGCCGATCACCATCCCGATCGGCTTGTCCAACTGCCAGGCGCCGTTGAAGAGCTTGGTGGTCCCCACGAAGACCGCCCGGGTACCGGGTGCGAAGTCACGGACGTATTTGTCCACCTGACTCTGGTGCGGAGTGAAGAAGGTCGCTTGGAAGGACTGCCCCTGAGTGCGCACGGTGACGGTCGCCCGATGCTGCCTACGGCCGTTGCGCACGAACATGCTGGTCGCCACCCCGGCTACCTCACCCACCACGGTGATCGGGCGTCCCGCCACCAAGGTGTCCAGACGCGACAGCTCGGTGAGCTTCACGTAGCGACGAGGGAAGTGGTGCAACAGGTCACCCACGGTCTGCAGTCCGAGACCCTCGATGACGCGCTGTCGTTTCTGGGTGGACCGTCCGAAGACAGCAGCCACCGATGCGTCCGGGGTGATCGCGCTCATCGGCCGGTCACTCCACGCTCATCAGGAACGGGTAGCGGTCCTGGCCGCCCTCGAAGACCTCAACGTCGACATGGGGGTGGGTCTCCTCCAGCCAGGCCACCGTCCGGTCGGCCACACCGGAGGGTGCGCCCTCGCCGGCCACCAGAGTGACCAACTCGCCGCCACCCGCCAATAGCCGTCCGAGCACCTCGCAGACCACGGCCAAGACGTCATATCCGACCACTGCGAAGTCGCCCGCGATGACACCGAGCACGTCACCGGGCTCGCACGGCCCGGCCATCGTGATCGCCTGCTTGGCGGCGATCGTGACCGCTCCGTGCCGGGCGTGTGCCGCGGTCGCGGTCATCTCCAGCACGTCGGTGTCGAAGCTGCGTCCGGGGTCATGGACGGCCATCGCGGCCAGCCCCTGGACCTGCGCCTGGGTGGGTATCACCACGACCCGCAGCCCGGAGTCCTTCTCCGCGGTACTCGCCGCGATCTGAGCGACCCGCACCGAGTCGGAGTCGTTGGGCAGCACCACGACCTCGGCGGCTCCGCACCCGGTGATCGCCTCCAGCAGCTGTCCGGTCGAGGGACGGGTGGCGGCGCCACCGGTGACCACCACCGCCCCCGACGAGGCGAACAACGTCCCCAGCCCCGGCCCGGCCGCGACCGCGACCACGGCCCGTCCGATGCGTGCGGAGGGCTGGGTGACCCCTGCCATCTGGTCGGCGAAGTGGGTGACCCGGATCCGATGCGGGCGCCCGGCCTCGATCCCGGCCTCGACGGCGGCGCCTACGTCGTCGACATGCACGTGCACATTCCATAGCCGTTCGGAGCCCACCACGACCAGGCTGTCACCGAGCGCACCGAGTCGTGTCCGAAGCGGCTCGATCGCTTCTTCGTCGGCGTCCAGCAGATACATCACTTCGTACGAGGGCCCCTCGGCGGTGAGACCGGTCCCGGGGTCCGAGGCGTGCTCGGGCAGCATCGGGGGGCGCGGAGCGAAAGTCGGGGCGGTGGTGCCACTGACCATGGTGCGCCCGGTCGCCGCCCGCTCGGCCGCGTCCAAGATCACGCTGAGACCGCGACCGCCCGCATCGACCACTCCGGCATCACGGAGGATCGCGAGTTGTTCCGGGGTTCTGGCCAGTGCCTCACGCGCCGCCTCGGCCGCCACCGCGAACACCTGAGCGGTGCGAGCGCCGCCTTGGGCCGCGAAGCGCCCGGCGGCGTCGGCGGCGGCCCGGGCCACGCTCAGGATGGTTCCCTCGACCGGGGTGCCGACGGCCCGATAGGCCGCGTCGGCGGCGGCACTCATGGCCTCGGCAAGAATCGTGACACCACCCTGAGCCGTCGCGAAGGCGGCGACCACCTCGGCACCGGCCTCGGCCAATCTGTCGGCCAGTGCACCCAGGATCTGGCTCAGGATCACGCCGGAGTTTCCCCGGGCACCGAGCAGGGCACCCCGGGCGAAGGCGGCCAGTACCGCGCCCAACGCCTCGGGCGAATCCAGGTCTATGTCGGTGGTCTCGGCCAAGTCCGCCAGGGCCTCGCGGGCGCTGTCTCGGGCGGCCGAGACGGTCAGGAACATGTTGGTCCCGGTGTCTCCGTCAGGCACTGGGAACACGTTGAGCGCGTCGATCTCCTCACGGGTACTGGCCAGGGCATCGGTGGCCAGATCGACGAACCGCATGAAGATCGCCGAGGTGATGCCCTTGGGAACCATTTCCATCGCCGCCCGTGTTCCTCCTGACTCGACGCCCGACACGCGACGCTCGTGCCGACCCCCGAACTGGGCTGGACAGGTGCATCCCGTGGCACGCACACTAATGCCTCCGCTACGCCTCCGCGCTACGGCGCGAGGGACGACAGCATCCGCCGAGGGCCCGATTTCGTCTCGTCACCGGGATCGGATACGCTTTTCCGGTTGCCTGCGCTCGACCGATTCCGGTCGGATGCGCGGGCGGAACGTTCTACTTGTCCTCAACCTGATCGGAGTGCACGGTGGCTGCCGTCTGCGACATCTGCGCCAAGAAGCCGACCTTCGGCAACAACCGGCCTTGGTCCAAGAAGACCACCAAGCGCCGCTTCGACCCCAACATCCAGCGCGTGCGCGCCACGGTGAACGGCACTCCCAAGCGCCTCAACGTGTGCACCGGATGCCTGAAGTCGGGCAAGGTCACCCGCTGATCTGAAGCCGACGCCTCACGAAGAACCCGCCCTCGTGGCGGGTTTTTTCGTTCTCCCGCGCTCAGAAATGCGTCCACCCCTCGGGGCCGTCATAGACGGCACCGTCCACGGTGACCTCGGGGCCGTCGATCGGCTCCGAGACGGATCCGATCACGGTCCAGCCCTCGGGGATCAGATCGGGGAAGGTCGCCAACAGGGCGTGGTCATCACCGCCGGTGAGGATGAAGCGCAGCGGATCGGCACCGATCGCGGCGGCCACGGCCTGGAACGGTTCGGGGATCTCGAATGCGGACGGATCGAGGTCGATCGAGACACCCGAGGCACGCGCCAGGTGTCGCGCCTCGGCCAGCAGTCCGTCGGACACGTCGACCATCGCGCTGGCCCCCGCCTCGGCGGCGAGCGGGCCCTGTTCGTACGGCGGCTCCGGATGCCGATAGGCCTCGACCAGCACCCTCGGTGAGCGGAACCCCCGCCCCAGCACCATCAGTCCGGCCGCGGCCCAGCCCTGGCGTCCGCACAATGCCACCCGGTCTCCGGCTCGTGCCCCCGAGCGCAATACCGGAGCCACGGTGCAGCCACCCAGGACCGTCACCGCCACCACGATCTCCTCGGCCCGGGTCAGGTCCCCGCCCACCACCGCGGCGCCCACCTGAGCGCACTCGGCAGCGAACCCCCGCGCAAAGCCGAGCACCCACTCGACCGGCAGATCGGCCGGAAGACCGAGCCCGACGGTGAGGGAGTGCGCACGGCCACCCATCGCATTGATATCGGAGAGGTTCTGCGCGGCGGCACGACGACCGACGTCCTCGGCCTGGGACCAGTCCCGACGGAAATGCCGACCCTCGACCATCAGGTCGGTGGAGACCAGCACATGTCCCTTGTGGATCCGCAGCAGCGCGGCATCGTCGCCCGGGCCGACCAGCACATGGTCGGCCGCCGGGAAGAGGTCGGTGATCGCATCGATCAGGGCGAACTCCCCCACATCCGAGACCACCGCCCCACTCGGAAGGGAGACGGCGGATCCTGACGAGTCGGACATGCCTTAATCCCAGCAGATCGCCCCCAGCCGCCGAGGACCGGGTCCGGTACCCCGACAGTTGGATCCGGTAGGTCCTTCACGTGACTTCGCCTGCGGGCTAAGTTGTCAATGACCGGTTTGCGCCACCACTCGAGGAGCCCGCCATGGGAGTCCAGGCCTACATCCTGATCCAGACCGACGTCGGCAAGGCATCGGAGGTCGCCGCCCAGATCCGGGAGGTGAGCGGGGTGACCTCGGCAGAGGATGTCACCGGCCCCTACGACGTGATCGTGCGCGCCGAGGCGGACACCGTCGATGCGCTCGGTCGGCTGGTGGTCTCCGAGGTCCAGGGCCTGGCCGGCATCACCCGCACCCTGACCTGCCCCGTGGTGAACATCTGATCGGTGCCGGCACGCTCCGACCGGGGCGCGCGGGTATCAGCGCAGGCCGGTGTCCCGGGCCAGTGCCAGGCCGATGAGCTCGTCGATCAGGGCCGGGTAGCTGAGCCCGGCGGCGGCCCACATCTGCGGGTACATGGAGGTCGGAGTGAACCCCGGCATCGTGTTCACCTCATTGACCAGGACCTGGCCGTCGGGCATCACGAAGAAGTCCACCCGGGCCAGGCCCTCACAGCCCAGGGCCGCGAAGGCTCTCGCCGCCATCTCGCGCAAACGTCGAGAAAGGTCCTGGTCCATCTCGGCAGGGATGTCGATCCGGGTGTCCTGATCGGCCAGGTACTTGGCCTCGAAGTCGTAGAAGGTGTGCGCGCCACCGGCCACCGCCTCACCCAGAACGCTGGTCCGGGCGCCCCCGTCAACGGTGCCGAGTACGCCACACTCGATCTCGCGGGCACCGGTCATGCCCACCTCGACCAACACCCTGACGTCGTGCCGCAACGCCTCCTGCATGGCCGCCGCGATCTCGTCCGAGCAGTCCACCCGGCTGATCCCGATGCTGGATCCGCTGCGCGGTGGCTTGGTGAAGCAGGGGAACCCCTGCTCGGCGATCCGTGCCGTGGCGGCGGCCGGGTCGCTCTCCCATTCACGGCGGGTGATCACGATGCCCGGGGTGACCGGCAGGCCGGCGGCAGCCAGCCCGATCTTCATGTAGACCTTGTCCATACCCATCGCCGAAGCGAGCACGCCGGACCCGACGTAACGCACGCCGACCATCTCCAACAGACCCTGCAAGGTACCGTCCTCGCCCCAAGGTCCGTGCAGCAACGGGAACACCACATCGACATTTCCAAGCGACTCGGGAACCTCAGCGGCTCCGGTCACCATCAACTCGGCGGTACCCGCACCGTTGAGCAGAGCCACCTGGGAGCGGTCCCCGTCGACGGCAGGCAGTTCGCCACCTCGGATCGCGAGCCGGGCGGGTTCGTCGGCCTCCAGCACCCATCGCCCGTCCGGAGCGATCCCGACCGGCAGCACGTCGTAGCGGTCGCGGTCGATGGCTGCCAGCACACTGCCGGCGGTGACACAGGAGATGGAATGTTCACTGGAGCGGCCACCGAAGACGACGGCAACCCGTGGCTTGCGTGCGGCGGTCTGGGACAGGTCTGGCGCAGGCGTGGTGGTTTCGCTCATGACAGGGCGAGCCTACCGTCCACTGGCTCCGGCTCTACTCTCGTGCCATGACCTCGCCGTCGCTTCCAACCCCCGCGTCCCCCACCCTGCGCCCCGGCACCGTCGCGGTGCACGCCGGTCGGCCTGCCCATGAACCGGATAACCCCCTGAATCCGCCGATCACGATGGCCTCGACGTTCGTGGCCGGCGGAGACCTGGAATACGGGCGGCACCACAACCCCACCTGGACCGCGCTGGAGAGCGCTCTGGGTGAGTTGGAGGGGGGCTCGTGCCTCACATTCGCCTCCGGCATGGCCGCGGTCACCTGTGTTCTGGACCTGGTGGGCCTGGGCGCCAAGGTCGTGCTGCCCCGACACGCATACAACGGAACGGTGATGCAGGTCGCCGATCTGGAGGCACGCGGCCGGATCAGCAGTGAGTTGGTGGACATCACCGATACCGATGCGGTCATCGCGGCCTGCGCGGACGCGGCGTTGATCTGGCTGGAGTCTCCGACCAACCCGGCACTGGAGATCGCCGACATCGCCACGATCACCGCCGCCGCCCATGAGGCCGGCGCCTACGTGGTGGTGGACAACACCTTCGCGACTCCCCTGCTGCAACAGCCCCTAGCCCTCGACGTGGACCTCGTGGTGCACTCGGCCACCAAATACCTGGCCGGGCACAGCGACGTGCTGATGGGTGCGGTGATGTCTCGCGACGAGGATCTGTTGAAGGTACTCAAGGACCGTCGCGACCTGCTCGGCTCGGTTCCCGGAGCATTCGAGGCCTGGCTGACTCTGCGCGGGCTGCGCACCCTGCACCTGCGGGTCGAGCGGGCCCAGTCCAACGCCACCGAACTGGCCCGGCGTCTGGGCGAGCATCCTGCTGTCTCCGAGGTCCGCTACCCCGGCTTCGGTGGCATCGTGGCGATCGTGCTGGCCCAGGGTGCCCTGGCCGCCGACCTCGTCACGCACCGGACCACGCTATGGGTGCACGCCACCTCCCTGGGTGGTGTGGAATCCACCTTCGAACGACGCCGTCGCTGGAAGGCCGAGCCCGCCACCATCCCCGATGCCCTGATCCGGCTCTCGGTCGGCATCGAGGACGTCGAGGACCTGTGGACCGACCTGAAGGGCGCCCTGGACCAGGTCATCCCCTGACGCTCCCCACCTCGCGCCGTCACTGACGTGAATGACGCGCGCGGCGCCAAGGCGGAGGGTCGAAGCCGACCTTGAAGCGAAGCGGTCGGCGAAGGCCCGACAACGCGGGCGACGCGCCGTCACTTCCACGTCAGTCGGTTTCGGCCTTTATGTCTCGACTAATGATCGCCTCCATCATCTCGCCCACGGTCATCCGACCGGCCACTACATCGTCGACGTGCTCCGCGATCGGGGCCGAGACGCCGAGTTGAGCGGCCAACGCCCGCAGCGAGGCACAGGACTTGGCCCCCTCGGCCACCTGTCGGGTGGAGGCGTAGATCTCCTCGGCGGTCATCCCCTGGCCGAGCTTCTCACCGAACGTCCGGTTCCGCGACAGTGGCGACGAGCAGGTAGCGACGAGATCTCCGAGCCCGGCCAGCCCCATCAGGGTGAGCGGGTTGGCACCCAGTCGGGTAGCCATCCGGGCGGTCTCGGCAAGTCCTCGGGTGATCACCGATGCCGAGGCGTTGTCCCCGAATCCCAGCCCCACCACCATGCCGGCAGCCAGCCCGACCACGTTCTTGTATGCCCCGCCCAGCTCACAGCCGACCACGTCGACCGAGGTGTACGGCCGGAAGGAGGGGGTGTGGCAGAGCGTGGCGAGTCGCTTGGCGACCCCCTCGTCGGTACAGGCGACAACGGAGGCGGCGGGCTCACGAAGGGCGATCTCCTTGGCCAGATTCGGGCCGCTGATCACGGCGATCCGGTCGGGACCGGCACCGGTGACCTCTGCGATCACCTCGCTCATCCGCTTCAGGGTGCCCAGCTCGACCCCCTTCATGAGCGACACCATCACCACGTCTTCGCCGATCAGCGGTGCCCATTCCTCGAGGTTCTCACGCAACGACTGCGAGGGAACGGCCAGCACCATCACCTCGGCGCCGGCCAAGGCCACGGCCGGGTCGTGGGTGGCAGTGATGTTGTCGGGCAATTGGACTCCGGGGAGATAGTCGGTGTTCTCCCGGCTGGCGTTGATCGTGTCGCAGACCTCCTGGCGGCGTCCCCAGATGCGCACCTCGTTCCCGGCGTCGGCCAGCACGATCGAGAAGGCGGTGCCCCATGACCCTGCTCCGAAGACTGCGATCCTGCTCATGCCTCGTCCTTCTCATGATCGTGCTCATGGTCGTTCGGCCGCTCGTGACCGTTCTTGCTCGGGTTGCCGATCTCCTTGACCCCCGCCTTGCGCGGATCGAATCTCACCACGGGTGGTTCGACGCCACGCAGTTCGCCCACCAGAGACGTGATGGCCGACATGATCCGCTCGGTGGCCTCACCGACCACTTCCGGGGTCACCGGCCGGTCGAGCAGGTCCGACAGGTCGACAGGATCACCCGCTCGGAACTCGACGACTCGCCGGGGGAAGACGTGCGGTCTGCTGGCGTAGGGGGCCAGGACGTTCTGTGCACCCCACTGGCCGACCGGTATCACCGGGCACCCGGTCTCCAGGGCGATTCGCGCCGCACCGGACTTCCCGACCATCGGCCACAACTCCGGGTCCCGGGTGATCGTTCCCTCCGGATAGACGACCACGCACTCGCCGGCCCGGATCGCGCCCACGGCGGCGTCGTAGGCGCCGATCGCATGCTGGGTGAGTCGTTCGACCGGGATCTGTCCGGCGCTGGTCAGCACCACCTTCAAGAACCTGTTGCGGAACATCCCGGCCTTGGCCAGGTATCGGGGGATCCGACCGTGGTCGTAGACGAACCGGGCGCTGAGCAACGGATCCGCGTACGAGATGTGGTTCAACGCCACGACACAACCCCCGGTGGCTGGGATCTTGGTGCCGTCCGACCAACGTTTCCGGGTGGTCAGGGCGAGGGTCGGCTTGATCACCGACGCAGCGAATGTGATGGCCCATCCTCGACGTTGGGAGAGCTTACGGACGACCAACTCTGCGCACCTCCTCCTCGACAACCCAGGGAACTCACGTCCGCGCGAGTCTTCACGCGGACGTGGGCAGCAGGCTACTCGTTCCCTCGGCGCGCTGCTGGCCGGCCAGGGACGGGTCGCCGCCGAGCCTCCTCTCGGTACGTGTGAGGATCGAGGAGTGTTGGAGTTCTCCGTACTCGTCCCGGTCAAGCCACCGGCTCGCGGCAAGTCCCGCCTACTGGGGCTCTCGGACGAAGCTCGTGCCGAGCTGGCCGAGGCATTCGTTCTGGACACCATCGCCGCCGCTCGGGCTGCCGAACGGGTCGCCGCGGTGCTGGTGGTGACCGACGATCACGTTCTGGCCCGTCGACTGGCCGGCGCCGGCTTCGCCACGATCCCCGACGGCGTCTCCGGCGATCTGAACGGCTCGCTGGTCCAGGCCGCCGCCGAGGCACTCAGGCGGTGGCCCGACGCCCAGCCGGTGGCCCTGTGTGCCGACCTGCCCGCATTGCGCCCCGACGAGTTGGATGCGGCCCTCGGCGAAGCCTCGGGGAGCGCCGCCTTCGTACCGGACGCCCACGGCACCGGTACCTGCCTGTACACCGCGCCGGCAGCCGAGTTCGATCCCCGCTTCGGCCATGACTCGGCGGCTCTGCACCGCACCGCCGGGGCCCGGGAGTTGGCCGGCGACTGGCCTCATCTGCGTCAGGACGTCGACGACCTCGTCGACCTGGGGCGAGCCATGGCACTCGGAGTGGGGCCCGCCACCAGGGCCGCAGCGGCCGGTCCACGGTCCTGACCTCCAGCCCCGCATTCTGGGTCCCTACTCGGAACCGCCCAACCGGTGGGCATCGGGCTCCCGGATCGGCGCCGCACGGTGTTGGATGGCCCCATTCAATATCTGCCGGATGCACCGAGGAGTCCTACATGAGTGAGCCCCGCAAGTTCCTGCTCGACGAACACGAGATGCCCACCCGTTGGTACAACATCGTCGCGGATCTGCCGACTCCTCCCCCGCCGCCCCTGCACCCGGGCACCCATCAGCCGGTGGGGCCCGAGGACCTGGCGCCGTTGTTCCCACCGGAACTGATCGCCCAGGAGGTCAGCGCCGAGCGGTACATCGACATCCCGCAACCGGTACTGGATGTCTACCAGCAGTACCGTCCGAGTCCCCTGATCCGGGCCGTCGGTCTGGAACGGAAGCTGGGCACTCCGGCCCGCATCTACTACAAGTACGAAGGTGTCTCACCGGCCGGTTCGCACAAGGTCAACACCTCGGTTCCGCAGGCCTACTACAACAAGATCAACGGGATCAACCGGCTCACCACCGAGACCGGCGCCGGCCAGTGGGGCACCGCACTGGCCTACGCCTGTTCGCTCTTCGATATGGAGTGCGAGGTCTGGCAGGTCGGGGCCTCCTTCGACGGCAAGCCCCAGCGCCGCACCCTGATCGAGGTGTTCGGCGGCAAGGTGCATCGCTCCCCGAGCCGGCTCACCGAGTCGGGCAGGGCGTTCGCTGAGGGCCACCCCGGCTCACTGGGCATCGCGATCTCCGAGGCGGTCGAGCTGGCGGCCCAGGATGAGGGGGCCAAGTACGCGCTGGGATCGGTGCTCAACCACGTGCTGCTGCACCAGTCGATCATCGGCGAAGAAACGCTGCTGCAGTTGGCCAAGGCCGGCGAGGCCGGAGCCGATCTGGTCGTCGGTTGTGCCGGTGGCGGATCCAACTTCGCGGGGATCGCGTTCCCGTTCCTGAGGGAGAAGCTGGCGGGTCACCAGAGCCCCCGGATCCTGGCTGTCGAACCGGCCTCGTGCCCGACGCTGACCCGTGGCGAGTACCGCTACGACTTCGGTGACACGGCCGGTCTCACGCCGCTCATGAAGATGTACACGCTGGGCCACGATTTCGTCCCGTCTCCCATCCATGCCGGTGGTCTGCGTTACCACGGCATGGCGCCGCTGGTCAGTCACACGGTGCACGAAGGACTGATCGAGGCCACCTCGCTGCACCAGAGCGAATGCTTCGACGCCGCGATCGAGTTCGCCCGGATCGAGGGCATCGTTCCCGCCCCGGAGTCCAGTCACGCGCTGGCCCAGGTGCGCCGCGAGGCCCTGGCGGCGAAGGAGTCGGGCGAGGAGAAGGTAATCGTGGCACTGCTCTCGGGCCATGGTCTGCTGGAGCTCGGAGCCTACGACTCCTACCTGAACGGACGGTTGGAGGACGACCCGCTCTCGGAGTCCGATCTCACCGCCTCGCTGGCCGGGGTACCGGTCGTCGGTTGATCGAGAAGTCGCACTCGGCGACGGCCCCCACCCGATTCGGGTGGGGGCCGTCGCTCGGTACTGCCGTGATCGGTCAGGCGTGCAGGGTGACCGGCTTGAACGCCGGACGAGTCGCCTCGAAGGCCGTGATGTCGGCCTCGTTACCCAGTGTGATTCCGATGTCGTCGAGCCCCTCGAGCAGACGCCAGCGGGTGTAGTCGTCGATCTGGAACGGAGCGCTGATCTCGCCCGCGTTGACCGTCTTGGTCTCCAGGTCCACCGTCACCTCGGCGCCGGGGTTCTCCTCCAGATAGGTCTGGATCGCCAGCACGGTGTCCTCCGCCACCTGCGCGGCCAGCAGGCCGGCGTTGCCGGAGTTGCCCCGGAAGATGTCGGCGAAGCGAGCCGAGATGACGACCCTGAACCCATAGTTCTGCAGCGCCCAGACCGCGTGCTCGCGGCTGGAACCGGTCCCGAAGTCGGGACCGGCGACCAGGACCGACCCGGCCTGGTAGGCGTCCTGGTTGAGGATGAACTCGGGGTCGTTGCGCCAGGCGGCGAAGAGCCCGTCCTCGAACCCACTTCGGGCCACCCGCTTGAGGTAGACGGCCGGGATGATCTGGTCGGTGTCGACGTTGCTGCGACGCATCGGGACGCCGATGCCGGTGTGCGAGCTGAACTTGTCCATGACTGTGGTTCCTTCTCTCTCGCGGCGATCAGCCTGCGGGAACGGCGTCGGGCTCGAGGTCGGCGGGCGAGGCGAGGGTTCCTCGCACCGCGGTCGCCGCGGCGACCGGGACCGAGACCAGGTGGGT
>CAYNFY010000062.1:0-24926 GCA_964396585.1 uncultured Nocardioides sp. | reverse complement strand
CCGTGCGCAACGCGAAGGCTGCCGTCGAGGAGGGCATCGTCGCCGGTGGTGGCGTGGCTCTGGTGCAGGCATCCGCTATCTCGCTGGACGGTCTGGACCTGGTTGACGACGAGGCGACCGGTGTCGACATCGTGCGCAAGGCCGTCGAGGCTCCGCTGAAGCAGATCGCCATCAACGCCGGCCTCGAGGGCGGCGTCGTGGCAGAGAAGGTGCGCAACCTTCCCTCCGGTGAGGGTCTCAACGCCGCGTCGGGCGAGTACGTCGACATGATCGCCGCAGGCATCATCGACCCGGCCAAGGTGACCCGCTCTGCGCTGCAGAACGCGGCCTCCATCGCGGCCCTGTTCCTGACCACCGAGGCCGTTGTGGCCGACAAGCCGGAGAAGGCCGCCCCGATGGGCGGAGACCCGACCGGTGGCATGGGTGGCATGGACTTCTGATCCACTCAGAACACGAGCGGCCCGCAGCCTTTCGGCTGCGGGCCGCTCTGTGTCTGGGTGGGGGCTCTCTATAACGTCGCCGCTTGTTGATATAGCCCTGCTCAAGACGTTATAGAGCCCTAGCGGTGACGTTACAAAGAGAAACAGCACCACCTCACGGCATAGCGCGCAGTGCCTCCACCGGCGGCACCCGAGCGGCCCGCACGGCCGACAGAATCCCGGCCAGGACCCCGACCATCATGCCCAGCGGTGCGGCGGCCAGGGTGATCAGCGGATCCAGGGTGGGGGTCCACTCGCGGGAGAGGCTGACCCCGACCACCACGAGTTGCCCGACCGCACCACCGGCGGCACCGCCGATCGCACCGAGGATCGCGGCCTCCATCAGGAACTGCGTCACGATGTGCCTCCGCCGGGCCCCCAGCGCCCGGCGCACCCCGATCTCACGGCGACGTTCGAGTACCGACATCAGCGCGACGTTGGCGATCCCGATCGCACCGACCAGCATCGAGACCACGGCCAGCAGCACGAAGAGCCGCTGCAGGTCGGCCGAGACCGCATCGGAGACCACCCGTGGCTGCTTCGGGTACTGGACCGTCACCGAGTCCGGGCGCAGCGGGTTGATCGTCATCGGTGCCTGTCGGGCGATCACCTGCCCTGCTCCGAGCTGGGTGGTCACCAGCATCTGCTCGTTGTAGTCCTCGTCAGGCAGCCAGCCCCGGACGAATTCCTGGGGCACCAGGATGTCCCCGGCCGACACCTGGTCACGCCGGGCCGGGCCGATGATCCCGACCACCAGAAAGTCCTGACCGCCCACGTGGATCAGAATCTGGTCTGCTACCCCCGAGATGCCCAGCCGCTTCGCCGTACGCTCGCCGACCACCGCCACCGGTCGGTCGGCCAGAGCATCGTCGATCAGGCGCCCCTCGAGCAGTGGAGCCTCGATCACGTCCCAGTAGCCCGCTGTCACCCCACTCACCCGGGGTGGCTCGACCCCGATCTCCGGTTCTCCGGGATGGACGCTCGCGCCATCTTCGGTGCTGATCGTGGAGACGACGGCTGCGGCTCGGGCTCCCTCCAGTGCGGCCATGTCCTGCTCGGCATCGGTCGGGAAGTTCCCGTCCGAGGTCGTTGCCGACAACTCGACCTTCACCAGGGTCGAGGAGAGCTCGGAGAAGGTCTCGGCGATCTGTGCGTTGGCGGTTGCGGTGAGCCCCAGCACGCTGACCATCGCGCCCACCCCCACCAGGGTGCCCAGTCCGGTCAGGGTCGATCGGGTGGGTTGGCTTCTGATCCCCTGAACGGCCTCGCGCAGCAGCAGCCAGCCTCGAACCCGACTGCGTTCACGCCGTCTGGTCCCGGATCGCCATCTCATGACAGCACCCCGTCGACCAGGCGAAGACGCTGGCTTCCCAACTCAGCGATGGCCGGGTCGTGGGTGATGATCAGCACGGTGGAGCCCTGGCTGTTCAACTCGGTGAACAGGTTCAGCACCGACTCACCGTTCGCCGAGTCCAGGTTGCCGGTCGGCTCGTCGCACAGCAGCACCGCGGGGTCGCCGACCAGTGCCCGGGCGATGGCGACCCGTTGCCGTTCGCCGCCCGACATGAGTCCGACCTGCTGGGTCTGGTGCGACCCGAGGCCCACCCGGGCCAGCGCATCGGCCGCTCGCGTGGCGGCCTGTCGGCTCGGGACACCTCGGTAGAGGAGCCCCAACTCGACGTTCTGGGCGGCCGACTTGGCCTCGAGCAGTTGGAAGGCCTGGAACACGAAGCCGATGGCCGAGGCACGCAACCAACAGCGTTCCGACTCGCTCAGATGGGCGGTGTCGCGTCCGGCCAGCTGGTATGACCCGCTGGTGGGCTGATCGAGTAGTCCCAGCACCTGCAACAGGGTCGACTTCCCGGATCCCGAGGGTCCCTGGATCGTGACCAGGTCACCGGAGGGGACCTCGAAGGAGGCCTCCCGCAGGGCGTGCACCGGTGGCGGACCGGGGTAGGTCCGGGACAGCTGGTGCACCTGCAGCACCGGGCCGGTCACCGCGTCTGCTGAACCCTCGGGCTCAGTCATCGGAGGCATCGACGCCGACGACCACCCGGTCGCCGACCGTCAGGTCGTCGCCGGCTCTGGGGGACACGACGGCCGTGCCCTTGCTGGTTCCCTTGACCCGAACCCGCACGTTGGCCTGCTTGCCATCACGCTGGACCCGGATGAAGCTCCCGCTCTCGGCCGAGGTATAGAGAGCCGAGAGGGGGACCAGTAGTCCGGAAGGTGCCGAGGTGTCGCTCAGGGTGACCCGCACCTTGGTGCCGACCGACTCCGGCCCGAGGCCGGAATCGCCGGTCGCAAGGGTCACACTCATCCGCTCGCCCTCGCCCTCGACCTGTCGATCGGGACCGAGTTCCTCGATCCGGGCAGATCGAGCGGGCCCCTTCGGCATCTGCAGCCGGATCCGGGCCGGATGCGGGGAGCCTGGACGAAGCCACTGACGCCACGAGACGGGAACGTCGACGCGTACCACCCGGCCGCCGATCCCAAGCTTGGCCAGTTCTCCGTCGACGTTGGCGCCGATCACCGGGCCTCCCAGCATCGTCGCCGGGAGCACCGGGACGAAGACGATCTCAGCGGCCGAGGCGTATCCCTCACGCGGTTTCGGGTCACGCTGCCCGACCCGATCGCGGGCCACTCCGGGCAAGGTGTGGTGGGCGGACTCGTACAGGGTCCGCAAGGCCTGCTGAGTCGATTCGCCGTACACCCCGTCGGCAGCGCCGGAGAAGACTCCGGCGCTGCCCAGGCCCAGTTGCAACCGCGCCACGTCGGGTCCGATGTCGCCCAGATGCAGATCCCGGAGCATCGGGATGGCGCCCGGCAGCGCGATCACCGGTCGATCCGACACCTCCAACAGCACGTTCCCGGCCTCGACCTGGCTGCCGGCGGCAAGGGGCGTGGCGGTCACCACGGGGATGCCTCCGCCGCCGAAAAGTGGCGCCTTGACGGTCAGCGTCGAGCGCCACTCGACTGCTCCGGGGAACTGCGCGGAGTCTCGTAGGGTGCCGCGCCGTACCGGTGCGGTCAGGATCGACGCCTTCGGCGGCTCGGCGCTGGCCAACGCCTCCTGCGGCGAGCGGACCTGGGATCCGATCAGGTACCCAGCCGCGCTGGTGGCCAGCACGGTCAGGACCAGGATCAGGAACCAGGGAGTCCGGCGGCGCCGGTTCGGGTCATTCGACACGGTCGAGCTCTCGTTGAATGGCGGCCCTTCGGGCCTTCTCTGCCTCCAGAGCGCTCTCGAAGAGTTGGGGATCCTTCTTGATCGCCTGCCGTTGGTAGTCGGCCAGGATGTAGTAGTAATAGTTGGCCCAGCCGCTCTTGGTGGTGCATTTCACGTCGGCTGTGGCGATATTGATTTGACGCTGGGATACGAACCCTAGAAAGAATTCGCTGCTCGGCTTCCAGACATCGTGATAGGTGTACCCGCTCTGTTTCATGCAGGTCACCCACTGTTTCACGGCAAGCTCCAGTTGGGGATGTTCGCGGGTCAGTTGGCCCAGGTCGGCATCCAAGTCGATCAGATCGACCAGCGGGGAATCGATGGCGTCCTCCACCTCGGACAAGCAGCCAGGGTCGCCCCTACCTGAGTCCTTGCCATAGAAGGCGGTATCGGCGGGTACATCGGTACCGATCGTGAGCGACTCGCTGAAGAGGTTGGTGAGGCTGCTGAGGTAGAAGCCGGGGCCTCTCGCGAAGGGGCCGCGAGGCGCGGTCTTGTATCCGAATTGTCTGGCATGCTCCAGTGGCATGGTTCCCAGGGGACCGCCCCAGAGGAGAGGGCTCCCATACTTGGGATTCTGATGGCCTCGAAGGTAGTCGCCGCCAATGGACGCGTTAAATCCTCTGCCGCGCATGCAATTTTCTAAGAGCCGGGCGTGGCTCTCTTGTATCCGCGCGCGTTCGGGGGTAGATAGTTGGTAGTCCTGGAAAGGGAGCCGAATGCTGGCATCCACTGTCGGGACCGATTGTGCATCGGGTTGTTTATAGCGATGCGTCTTGTCTGAGTCGCCGGTCGATGAGCAGGCGCTCAGGGCCATGGCCAGCATGACCGCACCGAAACCGTGCACCCAGGTGGTCTTGGTGCGGCATGCCAGCATTCTCATGCTACAAACGCCGCCTGGTTGCCTGATCCCCTGAAATGCCCATTGTCGACCGACATTGCCAGGATCACGCCGACCCGGCCTTCGCCGAAGTTGTAGTTGCAGGTTTTCGTGGTGCCGGCGCCGCTGCCGTTGTAGCAGAGCTTGTGGTTCCCGGTGTCGACAATCAGCGTCTCGGCTTGTGCTCCCCATCCGTCAGCGCAGTTGTCTCCCGCAGTGACCTTGTCGCCGGAGTGAAAGAATTTGGCAGTGCTGCGCAGGTTGCTACAGCTCGGGTCGCCGGTCTCGTAGTGGCGGCTGACTGCGTTGGTGCCAGCCAGGGCGGGGGCCGCCGTCGCCATGGGGATTGCCAAGACTCCGATTAGTAGGACGGATGTGGTAATGATACGCATAATTTCTCCAGTTCTTCCCGAGGCCGCCGAGTCGGCGAACCTTCTGCGCTGCAGGCTATACAGACGGCGGTCTTCTTATTCATTCTTTTGATCGATTGCGGTCGAATCCGACAGGATTTTTTGTCTTCACGGCGGCGTTGTCAGCTCTTGTGATCAAGTCGCGTTCTATGGTAATCATTCGAGCCTTCTCCGCCGCCAGAGCGCTCTCGAAGAGTTGGGGATCCTGTTCGATCGCCTGCCGCTGATAATCGGCCAGGATGTAGTAGTAATAGTTGGCCCAGCCGCTCTTGGTGGTGCATTTCACGTCCGCTGTGGCGATATCGATCTGGCGTTGAGAGGCGAAGGGTGAGCCGAAGCGGCTGATCGGTTCCCAGACATCGCGGTAGGTGTACCCGCTGTGTTTCATGCAGGTCACCCACTGCTTCACGGCACGTTCCAGTTGAGGATGTTCGCGGGTCAGCTTGCTCAGGTCGGCACTCAGGTCGATCAGATCGACCATCGGGGAATCGATCGCGTCCTCCACCTCGGAGAAGCAGCCGGGGCCGGTGTCTTCGACATCGGCGGCGCCGTCCATGCCTTCGATGCCGGACATGCCGTAGAAGGCGGCCTCGGCGTGAACGTCGTTGCCGATCCCCTGCGATTGCCAGAAGATGTTGAGCGGATTGCTGTAGTAGAAGCCCGGCCCCTTGACGAATGGCCCGTGGGCCTCGGGCTTGTATCCGAATCTCTCGGCATGTTTCAGGGGCATGGTTCCGAACGGGCCACCCCACATGAAGCCGAGCGGGAAGTCTGCGACGGGTGACCCCACGAGGTAGTCCCCGCCGATGGTGACCTCGAACCCCTTGCGGCGCATGCATCTTTGGAGGAGGCGGCCGTGGGTCTCCTGCATGCGGGTCCGCTCGGTCACCGACAGTTGGTAGTCCTGGAACGGCAGCCGGACGCTCGGGTCCACCACCGGTACCGAGTCTGCCGCGGGGCGCCGATACTTCTGGGCCGACCCGGAGTCGCTGCTCGCGGAACAGCCGGTGACGGTCAGGGCGAGCAGAAGAGTGCCGAGCAGCAACCTCCAGCCGACGTTGAATCGGTGGCACGGCGCCGTCATCTGGCAGGTCCACGGTGCGCGGATCCAAGGGGCACGGGTTTTCTCTCAGTTTCACGAGGCCTCGCCGAGTGACTGGGCCTTCGAGCAGGGAGTCAACGGACGCGGGTCGGGGGCTGTCAACGGGCGGACCGGATCTGGCCCGAAGAGCCCGGACAATTTGTTATCGGCCTGACAACTTCGGGGCTTCGAGGGCCCAGCCGTGACGTGACAATGCGGTGACAAGGCGACCCACGACTCACTCCCCGCTAGCCTGACTCCTGGCAACTCAGCCACCATCACGCCTTGGAGGCCAGATGTCGCAGACCCTCAAGCAGCGATCCCCGAAGTCGCGCGGACGGATAGTGGCCGTGCTGGTCGTCCTCGTGGTGCTGGCGGGGGTGGTCGCCGGAGTGCTCTGGTCGCGGGACGACAAGCACGCCAAGGCGAAAGCTGAGTCGGTCACCCTGACTGCTCCGGGGGCTGCGCCCGCGCGCTGCATGGCCCCCTCGGCCGACGTACTCGCCGGGCTGGAGCAACCGTTCCGGGGGAAGCTGAGCACGCTTGAGGGCAACACCGCCACGTTCTCGGTGGAGCACCACTTCGACGACGCCACCTTCGAGACGGTGACATTGACCGCCCCAGATTGGGGCCTGTTCGACCTCGCGATGCCGTTGACGGTGGGTGCTACCTACCTGATCACCTCATCGGACGGGATGCTGAGCCTGTGTGGGCTATCGGGGGAGTCCACTCCCGAACTCGAGGCCCTCTACACCAAGGCCTTCGACGGCTGACCCGGTAGCTCCCATGAGGCTCAGAACACGTTGAACGGCCGGAACTGGACCGAGGCCCGCGGACCCGCATGGGCCTGCTTGGGCACCGCATGCTCCCAGGTTCGCTGGCAGCTGCCGCCCATCACGACCAGGTCGCCGTGACCCAGGGTGACCTGGATCGAGGCCCCGCCCCCACGTGGCCGCAGCAGAAGTCGGCGGGGGTCGCCGAGCGAGACGATGGCGACCAGGGTGTCCTCGGTCCGCCCCCGGCCGATGGTGTCGCCGTGCCACGCCACCGAATCGCGTCCGTCGCGGTACAGGCAGCAGCCGGCGGTGACGAACGGCTCGCCCGACTCCGGTAGGTAGTGCCGGCTCAGTGTCTCGCGGCACTCGGTCAAGACGGGATGAGGGAGCGGGTCCGAGGCGGCATAGGTGTGCAGCAGCCGTGGCACGTCCACGACTCGGTCGTACATCGCTCGTCGTTCCTCCCGCCAAGGGGTGTCACGTACCAGGCAGGTGAAGACGTCGTCAGGGGTCGGCAACCAATTGCGCTGGACGTCGAGCCAGGCGCCGTGGGCCAGCGCGGTCCGCTCCGGAGCCGGGTCGGTCACCGCGGTCTCCTCGAACAGGAGTCCTTGATAGTCGGCCATGGCCGAACGCTAGCAGGAATCGAGCAGGTGTTCGAGGCGGTGGTGTAGTTACGCAATCGTGTTCAGAAAGTCGTCCGAAATCCGACAGCAGGGCCGGAATCCGGCCTACTGTCACGTCCGTGACCGGAGTGGCGGGGGGCCCTGGCGGCGCGCGAGCGAGTGAATCGCGGCGCGCCCTGAAGCATGTGATCGTGCGTGAGCACGTCCGAGATGTGGTGCGGGGTGCGGATCCTGGCACTCCGGCACCGAGTGAACGCGAGTTGGTGGCCACCTTCGGGGTGGCCCGGATGACCGTTCGTCAGGCGATGGACGCGTTGGTGGCCGAAGGAGTCCTGGAGCGTCATCCGGGCCGAGGCACCTTCGTGGCAGCGCGTCGTCATCCGCTGCGCACGGTGACCTCGTACACCGAGGAGTCCCGGCGGGCGGGAGTCGTACCCGCTGCCCGGACCCTGATCACCCGCCTGATCGGCTCGACGCCGGCCCTGCGCGAGCTATTCGACCCTTCGTCCGAGCGGCTGATGCAGTGGGAGCGGCTGCGGTTCAGCGACGGCGCGGTCACGACCCTGCAGATGGTGTACCTGGACTCCGAACTGCTGCCGGGCTGGCCGCTCGACTCGCCCCCGGTCAGCCTCTACGAGGAGCTGGAGCGGCGTGACCTGCGCCCGACCAGTTGCGAGGATGTGCTCAAGCCGGGCGAGGCCACCCCGCGCGAGGCCACTCTGCTGGAGGTGTCGAATGGTGCCCCCGTGCTGCGCCAACAGCGTCGGGCGATGACCGCGGGACGAACCATCGAGGTCTCCAGTTCGGTGCACCGGATCGACCGGTTCCGGTTGCGTTACCACTCGGGCGCCGACTCACGTTAGGTCACCCGCTGGGCGTCAGATGTCGGCGGCGTCCACGATGGAGTAGGCGTAGCCCTGTTCGGCCAGGAACCGCTGACGGTTCTGCGCGAATTCGGCGTCCACGGTATCCCGGGTGACCACGGTGTAGAAGTGCGCGCTCCGGCCGTCCTGTTTGGGACGCAGCAGCCGACCCAGCCGTTGGGCCTCCTCCTGGCGGGAGCCGAAGGATCCGCTGACCTGAATCGCCACCTCGGCCGAGGGCAGGTCGATGGAGAAGTTGGCCACCTTGCTGACCACGAGTAGGTCGATCTCGCCGGAGCGGAAGGCCTCGAACAGGCGCTGTCGTTCCTTCACCGCGGTCTCACCCTTGATCACCGGGGCATCGAGCGCGGCCGCGATCTCATCGAGCTGGTCGATGTACTGCCCGATCACCAGGGTCGGCGCTCCGGCATGTCGCACGATCAGGCGCCGGAGCACCTCCAGCTTCGCTCCGGTGCACGAGGCCAGGCGGTACTTGACCTCCGGTTCGGCCGTGGCATACGCGATCCGCGCGCCGTCGGGAAGGCTGACCCGAACCTCCACGCAGTCGGCCGGCGCGATATAGCCCTGGGCCTCGATGTCCTTCCACGGGGCGTCGTAGCGCTTGGGCCCGATCAGGCTGAACACGTCTCCTTCGCGGCCGTCCTCGCGGACCAGCGTCGCGGTCAGCCCGATCCGACGCCTGGCCTGGAGGTTCGCGGTCATCCGGAAGATCGGTGCCGGCAACAGGTGCACCTCGTCGTAGATGATCAGCCCCCAATCGCGGGCGTCCAGCAGATCCAGGTGCGGATAGGCGCCCTTCCGGCGGGTGGTCAGTACCTGGTAGGTGGCGATGGTGACCGGACGGACCTCCTTGACCGAACCGGAGTATTCGCCGATCTCGTCGGGGCTCAACGTGGTGCGTTTGATCAACTCGTCCTTCCACTGCCGGGCCGAGACGGTGTTGGTGACCAGGATCAGGGTGGTCGCGCCGGCGTGTGCCATGGCGGCGGCGCCGACGATCGTCTTACCGGCGCCACAGGGCAGCACCACCACCCCGGACCCGCCGTGCCAGAACGACTCGGCGGCCTCGCGCTGATAGTCGCGCAGCTTCCAGTCCGAGGTGACCAGGTCGATGGGGTGGGCCTCGCCGTCCACATAGCCGGCGAAGTCCTCGGCCGGCCAGCCCAGCTTCAGCAGAGCCTGTTTCAGGTTGCCGCGCTCCGAGGGGTGCACCGCCACGGCATCGTCGTCGATCCGGACGCCGAGCATGCCGGCCACCTTCTTGGCCCGGATCACCTCCTCGAGCACCGGCCGGTCGGTGGTGGACAGCACCAGCCCGTGAGTGGGGTGCTTCTCCAGCCGCAGCCGACCGTAGCGGTCCATCGTCTCGGCCACGTCGACCAGCAGGGAGTGCGGTACCGGATAGCGCGAGAACCGGAGCAGCGTGTCGACCACTTGCTCGGCGTCATGCCCCGCTGCCCGGGCGTTCCATAGCCCGAGCGGGGTCAGGCGATAGGTGTGCACGTGTTCGGGCGAACGCTCCAGCTCGGCGAAGGGAGCGATCGCCCGGCGGCACTCCGCTGCCTGCTCGTGGTCGATCTCCAACAAGAGGGTCTTGTCGGACTGGACGATGAGGGGGCCGTCGGTCACATCCGGGAAGCCTACGTCTGCCCCGGTGGTCAGCGTTGTGGGGCGGGTGCCACGGCGGTGATCCGATGGACCGCGAACGAGCGACGGTCGCCGCTGCGACGGTCGGTGGCGAGCAACTGGCCGCCTTCGACCCGGACCGGTTCCAGTACCCGCTGGGAGGAGCCGCCCTGATCGTCGACATAGGTGACCACGACCGGCGCGCCGGTCTCGACCGCCTCGCGCAGCATGGTCAGCGCAGCGGCCGGGCTGGTGGCCCGGTCGGCTCGCGAGGGGGCGTTGGCGGCGGCCTCGTCGCCGGCCCGGACCGCGCTGAGCACCGCCGCCACCAGAGCGCTGGACCTGGCCGCCTCGACCGCGCTCGAACGGCTGCCTCGGGCGGGCCGGGCTCGCAGCAGGTCGGGCCGGGCCACACGGACCACCCCGTCGGGTCCTTCGACCACCGGCGCCGCACCGAGCTCACGCAAGCGCGGCAGCAATACCTCCAGCGGACTGGTGGCGATCAGCACGGTGGGTGCGATTCGGCGCAGCCCGAGGCCGTGTGCACGCGGATCGTGCATGAGCTCGGTCAGGGCCGCCTCGTCGTCGGTCCGGAGGAATGCCTCGGCGTGGCCGACCCGGATGCTGCCGAACGTGCGAGCCACGTCGTCCACCAGGTAACTCAGGGACTGCGGCACCGGGGTGGCCGAGACCCGGGTCAGGAACTCGTGCACGTCTCCGGCGCTCCACCCGGCGTCGAAGGCGCGGCGCAGCGACTCACGAGAGAATCGGTGCACGGTGGCGCCGCCACGAGACTCGACGTCGGCCATCAGATGCACGCTCCGGTCCAGGTCGGTCACCAGTGGCCCGGGTGCCACAGCGGTCAGGTCGGCCTGGAGCAGCAGATGATCGACGGGGGATGGCAGGTGCGCCCCCACACTGGCCACCGCGCGATCCTCGGCGCCGGCCAGTAACTCCCTGGCGCCCGAGCTCAGCGCGTCCAGGCCCGTCATCCCCAGCCAGGCGGCCTCCTGGACGGTCCAGGCCACCAGTTGGTCGCGTACCGGGGGACGGCGGGGGCGGACCCAGCGCAGCGCGGCGACCAGGGAGGGCAGGCCGGTACCGGCGGCCAGACAGGACCCGGCGGGTAGCTCGGCGAGCGCGGTCAGGGTCATCTGCCGGGTCTGCGGCGCCAGCGGGTGGGTCAGCTCGGCGGTGAGAGCATTGCGGGCCTTGCCGGTGCGGTCTCGGGTTCCGATCAGGCCGGGCACCCGCTCGGTTCGCAACCACGAGGCGGCCAGTGCCAACCAACGATCGGCGGGTGGCAGCTCGACCCACTTGTCGAACGCGTCGGTCGGCAACCAGACCGGATCCCCGTTACCGGTGGTTCCCTCGGCCAACAGCCCGGCGGCCCGGGTGATCTCCACGATGAAGGCTGCTCCGGCCTCGTCCAGGTGCAGGGCGGTGGCCAGGGATCTCAGTTCGCGGACCCCGAGGCCACCGCTACGCAGCATGGCTGCGGGCCGCGTCCCCCACATGTCCAGCAGCAGCTCGACCCGACGCACGGTCTCGAAGGCTGCTCCGGCCGCGGCGCGTTCCACCAGGTCCTCGCCGCGGGTGGTCACGGCCACCTGTGGAACCGATCCGATCGGCTCCCGTGTCGTGTGGCCGCCGCGCAGGGCCAGCCCCACCTCGCCGGGAACCACCGCGTTGCCCTGGTCGTCGAGCCGCAACAGGCGACGCGCGACCAGTTCCTCCTGGGGTGTGCTCGCCTCCTCGGGTGCGCAGCCGCGGACCGGACCGGTGGCGGCCTGGCCGCCCTGGTCGGTGACGTGGCTGAGCATCGCGGTGGCAGCGGGCGAGAGAGCGGCCAGATGACAGGCGATCCGGTCCGGGTTCTCGGCATGCGGGGAGACCGGCTGCAGACCGCTCACCCCGAGCGAGTCGTCCCCTCGCAGCGAGTCGGCGACCCCGCTGATCGCGCGCAGTCCACCGGGCGTCTCCCAGGCCAGCAGGAGTCGCTCCAGTCGGGAGAGGGCGGCCTCGACCGGGACCGGATCGGCGTTCACCAGAGCGACCAGATGCTCGCGGGTGGTTTGACCGACGACGACGAGGGCATCAAGCACGAAGAGTTCGAGCCGGGTCAGTTGGTCGAGTGCCCGCAGAACAGAGGATCGTGTTGCGGCTCGGGACGCCAATGCCGCGGAGTCGTGAGGGGCCGGAGTGGTGAGATCAGGACGTGCCGTGAGCAGGTCGAGCACCTGCTCATCCGTCCAGCCCCGCAACAACTGGGCGAGTGTGCGCGGGGGTGTGTGTCGATCGGCCACCCCTCCAACGCTACTGCCCCTGCTGACGGGCCGGCTCTGATGCGGGCCCTGGACCTGCATCACGGGGTCGCCACCGACACCGGACGGGTACGCAAGGTGAACGAGGATTCGTACCTGGTCGCGCCGCCGGTCTTCGTGGTGGCCGACGGCATGGGCGGTCATCACGGAGGCGCGGTGGCCAGCACGATCGTGACCGATGAGTTCTCCCGACTCGACGTGGCCGGCCTCGACGTCCGAGCGGGCGCCGAGCTGCTGGTCGCCACGATGGCGCGCTGCCAGGCCCGGATCCGGGCCTGGGCGCAGACCCGGGACACGGGGACCGGGTGGCAGGCCGGAACCACCGTGGTGGTGGCGATGGCGGTGGAGGAGACGGACGGGTTCAACTGGCTGCTGGCCAATCTGGGTGACTCCCGGATCTATCGGGTGTACGAAGGTGAATTGGACCAGGTGAGCGTGGACCACTCCGTGGTGCAGGAACTAATGGACGCCGGGCAGCTGTCCCCCGAGCAGGCCCTCACGCATCCCGAACGGCACGTGATCACCAAGGCACTGGGCGGCCCTGAGGGGATCCAGCCCGATTTCTTCCTGCTGCCGCTGGCCTCGGTCGAGCGGCTGGTGCTGTGCAGCGACGGGATCAGCGGCATGATCGACGACGCCCGGATGGCCTGGATCCTGCAGGAGCACGCGGACCCGCGCGACGCCGCGGATCGGCTGGTGCAGGCGGCTCTGGACGCCGGAGGACGTGACAACGCCACCGCGATCGTGGTGGATGTGGTGGGATTGATGACCGACGACACCTACGACGCGGTGCACCGACGCACCGGTCTCGAGACCAAGTTGGGGGCTCTGCCATGAAGTCGTACCTGCCTGGGACCTGGTACGCCGTCCTCGGTGAGCAGGTCACCCTGCTGCTCCCACCGGGGGAGAAGCACCGGGTCGGTGAGCTGTGGGCCATGGTGGATGCCGGGGTCGGCTTCGACGGTGTGCTCGACCAGCTGCTGGCCGGTGGCCTTTCCACGTTGAGCGGATTCGGTCTGGTGGGCGAGGACGGCGGCAATGCACGGGTGCTGATGCGGGGCAATGTCCGAGCCACCTTCATCGCCCCGGACGGTCCGCACCGGGTCGATGGCACCGGAGTCGCGACCTGGGCTGAACTCAGCCTGGTGGGCGTCAGCGGCTTCGTGGTCGAACTCGATTCCGAGGTATTCGGCTCCGACGACCTGCCGATCGGATCGGGTCTGGTCCGGGTCGCCCGGCTCACCGCGCCGGGGTTCGCCGCGGCTGCTGAGCGCGGCCGCGGCTCCATCGACGCGATGGCCGATACCGGCACCGTCGAACCGGTGCTTCCCGTCCCGCCCCTCGGCGACACCGGGCCCAGGACCGGACCCGGCGCCGACGGCACGGCCGATCACGACGGGCGCACCAGCATGAAGGATCCGGACGCTTTCGGGCCCGTGGCCCCAGGTATCCCGGGTCAGCCCCAGGCCCCGGCGGTGACGGCGCGACCGGTGGCCCGACTGTTGTTGTCGACCGGAGACTCGGTCGATGTGGACCGGGCAGTGCTCTTCGGCCGGGCACCGGAGGCTCGCCGGTTCCAGGTGGGCGAGGAGCCGCGCCTGATCACGGTGCTCAGCCCGCACCAGGAGATCTCTTCCACTCACCTGGAGATCCGGCCCGGATCCGGAGTGGACCACGGCACCGCGGTGGTCACCGATCTGGGCTCGACGAACGGAACCGTCATCGTCCAGCCCGGGCTGGGGCCGGAGGAACTTCAGGCTGGGATCGCGGTGCAGCTGATCCCCGGCGCGATCGTCGATCTCGGTGACGGTGTCACGATCCAGGTGATCAACCCCTGAGTACCGAAGCCAACGCGTCGTCCGAGCGGAGTCCGATTCACCCACTCGCCGGGCTCGAGCGACGATTCCTCGCGTTCGTCATCGATCGGGTGGTGTTCGCTGCCGTCTGCGCGGCGGTGTCGGTCGGCGTCTGGGCCCTCACCGGATCGCTGCTGTTCACGGTGCTCTCGGCCGCCGTGGTCGTACTCGTGGCCTGGTTGCTCGGTGGCATTCTGGTCGGTTCGACGGGGGCCACCGTGGGCAAGGGACTGACCGGTCTTCGAGTCCTGCACGAGGCCACCGGAACTCCGATCGGGATCGGGGCCGCTCTGCTGCGCAGTCTGGTGCTGGGGCTCGCCACGGTCCCCACCTTCGGCCTGGGCCTGGCCACCCTGGCCTGGACCGCGGTGAGCGACCCGTCAGGTCAGCGTCGGGGCTGGCACGACCATCTGACCGGTGCCGTGGTGCTCGACATCAGGCCCGGTCCAGAGTCGGTCACGGTCACCGAGCCCAGCCCCCGGCATGTGGTCAATCTGACCGCGATGCGATTGGTCCCGGCCGAGCCGGGGTTCGCCATCGAGGCTCCACGGCCGGTACTGGTGCCTCCGGTCGTCCCCTCACCGCCGGCACCCAATGCCGCTACGTCTCCGCTGCCGATCGCACCGGCGCCGGTAGGTAGGCCCGCCGACGCGGGCCGGACCGTCGCTCGAGGCGCGCATCCGGTACCGGCAGAGTTCGGGCCCGGCCCGGAGCCGACCTGGCGAGTCGTCTTCGACAGCGGTGAGACCTTCGTGGTCGCCGGACTCACCTTGATCGGCCGCAGCCCCGAGGCACGTCGCGGGGAGAGCGCCGAGCGTCTGGTGGCGCTGCCATCCCCGCAGATGTCGGTCTCGAAGACGCACGCCCAGGTCTCGGTGGCCGGTGACGGCGTGCTGGTGCTGTTGGACCGAGGCTCCACCAACGGCACCGTGCTGTTTCGCAGTGGAATCAGCAAACCCGTCTCCCCGGGTCGGGCGACCACGTTGCTGCCGGGTGACCGGGTGCGTTTCGGTGACCGGGAGATGACCGTCATCCGCGAGTCTTGAAGCGGTTGGCGAACCCCGTCGCCCACGCCATAGGCTGTGTGTTCGCAGCGTCGAGGTGGCGCTGCTCGGGGTTCGATGGAGGAGAGACGTGCCCACTGGCAAGGTCAAGTGGTTCGACGTGGACAAGGGATTCGGATTCCTCTCCCAGGAGGGCGGCGCCGACGTGTATGTGCACGCCGATGCGTTGCCGGCCGGAACCACATCGCTCAAGCCCGGGACCCGGGTCGAGTTCGGCATCGCCCAGGGTCGCCGCGGCGAGCAGGCGCTGCAGGTCAGGGTGCTGGACTCGCCTGCGTCCGTGCAGCGCGGTCAGCGTCAGGCGGCGCGCCGCAAGCCCGATGAGATGGTGCCGATCGTCGAGGACCTGATCCGGCTGCTCGACGAGGCCGGCGAGGCCTACCGCGCCGGTCGCCACCCCGATCCACGTACCGCCAAGCCGGCGGCCAAGCTACTGCGGGTGCTGGCCGGGGAGTTCGAGGCCTGAGCCTGTTCCTACGACGGCAGTGGCCTCACCGGTCGTCGCGGTGCGGGTCGTGGTCCTCGCGCGAGATCGTGGCCATCGGCACGGTCGGGATCTGGGCGTGCTCGGATCGTGACGGCCGGTGGTTGCTGACCGGCGGCACCCGATCCGTAGGCCCGGTCGGCCCTGTGGCCGACCCGGTGGCGCCCCGACCGAACCGCAACACCCCGAAGAAGAACCAGACCAGGAGCACGGCGCACGCCGCACTCAGACCGATGGTCGGGTTCAGTGGCATGAAGATGCCCACGAACCCGCCGATCACCCAGGCGATCTGAAGCATCGTGTCGGAGCGGGCGAAGGAGCTGGTGCGTATCGATTCGGGGACGTGCGTCTGGATCGTGGAGTCGAGGCTCAGCTTCGCCAGTGACTGCGCCATCCCGGCGGTCAGGCCCAGGACGGCGAGGGTGAGCACTCCGGGGAAAATCACCGCCAGCGCGGCGGCCGCGGCATCCGCGATCAGAGCCACCACCACCGTGATGGCCGGATTCAGCTTCTTGAGCAGGGACGCCGCCGCGATGCCGGCCGTGTTGCCGACGCCCGCCGCCCCGATCACCACCGCGATCAGCAGCTCGGGGCGCCATCCGTCGATCGGAGACTCCCGGAGCAGGAACGCCATGTACATGATCAAGAACCCGGACATGAAGCGCGGGCCGCAGTTGGCTCGGAGGGCGAACTGCACCGGCGTGGGAAGCGTCAGCCTGCCCTTGGTGTTGCGCCCGTCGAGGTCGACGTCCTCCTCGCCCTTGGTGGAGTCGACGTCCGCCGGCAGCAGCACCGCGGCGATGGTGGCCAGGATGAAGAGCACGAAGGCATAGCGCAGACACCACTGTGGGCCGACCAGCGAGGCGAGCCCGGCCAGGGGCGCCGATACGGCCGCGCCCACGATCCCGGCCAGCGAGCAGCGCCCGTTGGCCTTGACCAGAGTGAGTCCTTCGGGCAGTAACCGGGGGACCGCGGCGTTGCCGGTGACGCCGTAGGCCTTCGAGGCCACCAGCACCCCCAGAGCCGCGGGGAACATCCAGGTGGACTCCTCGGCGATGGCACCGGCCAAGATCCAGCACAGGAAGGCCCGGATCGCCAGAGTGGCTCCGATGGCCCAGCGCCGACCGTGGCTGAACCGGTCCAGGAAGGGGCCGATCAGCGGTGCCACCACGGCGAACGGCAGCAGGGTCATCCCGAGGAAGAGCGCGACCTGTCCGCGTGCCTCCCCGGTGGGGACCGAGAAGAACAGCGAACCCGCCAGCGAGATGGTGACCGCGGCGTTGGCGGCCGAGTTCAATGCGTTGAGCTCCAGCAGCCGGTTCAGCCCGGTCTCCCTGGCCCCTTGGGCTCCCGCTGCCCGGCGGGCCAGTCCGAGGGCCCGGAGACTGACCCGGCCGGTCGCTCGGGCGGTGCCGGCCACACCGTGACCGATCGCCCTCCCAGTGGCGAGAACCTTGGCACCGGTGGGTTCGTCGGTGCTCTCCGGTGCCCCGTCGTGTTCGGGGCCGCCCGGTCCCGGGTGGGAGTAGGGGTCGCTCATGGCTCCATCCTGCCGCAAGCCTCACCCTGACGAGCGGGGTGCGCCACCCGAAGGCGACAGGAGGTGTCCTGATTTGCAATGATCTCCAGTGTGATCACCACTGCGCCCACCCCGGACCTCGTGCTGGCCCAAGCTGTCGACGAGGCGCGTGCCGCGTTGACGGGGCTCGCCGACCCCGGCGACATCGGCGAACACGTGAGCGCGGTCGACGACGCGGAACGGCCCGAGGACCTGGTGGTCACTCATCGTTTCGTCTGTCTGCGTACCGGCTATCTGGGCTGGTTCTGGTCGGTCACCCTGACCCGGTCGGCCGACTCCGAGACGATCACCTTCGACGAGGCGGTTCTGCTACCGGGCCCCGATGCGATCGTGGCTCCGACCTGGTTGCCCTACAAGGACCGGATCCAGCCCGGCGATCTCGGTGCGGGTGACCTGTTGCCCGTCGAAGACGACGACGTACGACTGGTGCCGACCTATTCGTTCGGTGATGACGAGGTGAGCGCCGAGGCCCAGGCACAGATCCGGGCGGTGGCCTCCGAGGTGTTTCTGGACCGGGTCCGGACGCTGTCGCTGGAGGGCCGCGAACTCGCGGCACAACGTTGGTACGACTCCGATCAGGGTCCCGAGTCGGCGCTGGCCAAGGCGGCTCCCGAGCAGTGTGTGAGCTGTGGCTTCCTGCTGCGACTGGCCGGTCCGCTGGCCGACACCTTCGGGGTCTGCGCGAACGGTAGCGCGAACGATGACGGTCGAGTGGTCACCCTCAACCACGGTTGTGGTGCGCATTCGGAGGTCAAGCTGGCCCGCAGACAGCGCCCGGCGCCCCTGCCCGAGCCTGTCTTCGACACCATCACCGAGGAAATCGACCCGATCTGACCCACCCCGGTGGGGGCGTCGAGCGGGGAGAGCGCCGGGGGTGCGCGGTCACGCCCTCCCGGCGCGTCTTCTGACGTACTCCAGGCCGAATAGTCCCAGCGCGACGCCGGCCATGCAGGTCCACAGCCACCACAGGTGACCGTGTTCGCGCAACCGCCCGTAGAACGGCAGCAGCGCGACGAACGTGACGAACCACAGCGCGGTACCCACTTGGACGGTACGGATCCCGTTCACGTCCAGCGGTTCGACGTCCGCGATGAGGCCCTCGAATGCTTCGGGCCGGGGTTCGGGAGGTGACCCAGCGGACGCGGGGGATGAGCTCATGGGCTCCACGTTAGTTGAATGCGGTGCGGGTCTGACACACTTCTGGTCCGTGACTGCAACCACTGAGGCCGGTAACCGGCCCTCCCCGGGATCCGGAAGCGCCCTCGACCGCTTCTTCAAGCTGACCGAACGTGGCTCGTCGGTGGGTCAGGAATTCCGTGGCGGGCTCGTCACCTTCCTGACGATGGCCTACATCCTGGTCCTGAACCCGCTGATCCTCGGCTACGTCCCCGACTCCGAGGGCAACTTCCTCGGCGGCGGTACCGGCCAGGGCGAGAACATCCCCACGATCATGGCGGCGACCGCCCTGATCGCGGGTCTGATGAGCATCCTGATGGGTGCCGCGGCGAACTTCCCGCTCGCGCTGGCCACCGGCTTGGGGCTGAACGCCTTCGTGGCCAACACCATCGCCCGCCAGTCCACCTGGTCGGATGCGATGGGGTTGGTCGTGCTCGAGGGTGTGGTGATCCTGATCCTGGTGCTGACCGGGTTCCGGAAGGCCGTCTTCCTGGCGGTCCCGCAGCAGCTCAAGATCGCGATCTCGGTCGGTATCGGTCTGTTCATCGCGCTGATCGGTTTCGTAGACGCCCGGTTCGTGACCAGGATCCCCGACGCCTTCCAGACCACCGTGCCGGTCCAGTTGGGCGGTGACGGACACCTCTCCGGCTGGCCGGTCCTGGTCTTCGTCGTCGGACTGCTGCTGATGGTCGGTCTGTGGGTGCGCCGGGTCCGGGGCGCGATCCTGATCTCGATCCTCCTCACCACCGTGCTCGCCGTCATCGTCGAGGCGGTCGCGGGCCTGGGCCGCTCCGGCGCCGACAATCCCAAGGGCTGGTCGCTCAGTGTGCCGACCCTGGAGGGGGCCGACTGGAGCCTGCCCGGCTTCGACACGCTCTTCCAGGTCAATCTCTTCGGAGCGTTCTCCAGCCTCGAGGGCGGCGCCTTGGCCGCCATCTTGCTGATCTTCTCGCTGATGCTGGCCGACTTCTTCGACACCATGGGCACGATGACCGCGGTCGGTGCCGAAGCCGGCCTCAATGACGAAGAGGGAATCCCCCCGAGTTCTCAACGCATCCTGGTCGTCGACTCCGTCGCGGCCATCGCGGGTGGTACTGCCGGGGTCTCGTCCAACACCTCCTACATCGAGTCGACCTCGGGAGTGGCGGAGGGTGCTCGTACCGGTCTGTCGGTGGTCTTCACCGGTGTCTTCTTCCTGTTGTCGATCTTCCTTGCGCCGCTGGTCCAGGCGATTCCCTCCGAGGCGGCGGTGCCGGCCCTGGTGCTGGTCGGGTTCTTGATGATGCAGCAGGTCAGTGCCATCGACTGGCGCGATCTCGAGATCGCCATCCCGGCGTTCCTGACCATCGTGCTGATGCCGTTCGCCTACTCGATCACGGCCGGCATCGGAGCGGGTGTCGTCTCCTTCGTGGTGATCAAGCTGGTGGTCGGCAAGTTCCGACAGATCCATCCGCTGATGTGGCTGGTGGCCACGTTGTTCGCGCTCTACTTCGCCTATACGCCACTGAGTGAGCTGGTGAACTGATTCCCGGGCTCATTCCGGGTTGAACGAGGGCTCGCCGCGTCGCGGCGGGCCCTCGTGCCATTCGGGGCGCACCGGTCGATCTCATCCCATTTGCTTAGCAAAGGTAATGAGATAAGGTAAAGATCATGGTGGGTCCAGAGAGCGCCGGTCCTCCCGAGTGGATCGGTGAGTTGCGCAGTTCGATCATGCGGTTGCGTCGTCGGCTCAGTTACGAGCAGCACCCGGACAATCCGCTCTCGCTCTCGACCATGGCGGTGCTGGGGGCGCTGAACCGGCGTGGCGAGATGACGATCGGCCAGCTCGCCGGCTTCGAGCGGGTGCGGCCACCCACGATGACCCGGACCGTGAAGTGCCTCGTGGCCGACGGATTGCTGACCCGACGGCAGCACGAGACCGACGGTCGCCAGGTGCTCGTCGACATCACCGACGCCGGTCGCGCGCTGCTGCTGGCCGATCGATCCCGTCGTGACCAGTGGCTGACCCGGCGGCTGGAGGCCCTCGATCCCGAGGAACTGGATCTGCTGCACCGGGTCACTCCGATACTCCACCGACTGGCTACCGAGGACTGATCACCACGCCCACACCCGAGACCGTCGAGACACCAGGCACCCGGATCAGCAGGTCGCAGACCTTCCGGTCGCTGTCGAACCCGAACTACCGGCTGTACTTCTTCGGGGGGCTGGTGTCCAACACCGGCACCTGGCTGCAGCGGGTCGGGCAGGACTGGCTGGTGCTGCATCTGCCCGGCGGCAGCGGAGTCTCACTGGGGATCACCACCGGACTGCAGTTTCTGCCCTTCCTGTTACTCGCACCGCTCGCCGGAGCGGTGGCCGATCGGATGTCGAAGCGGCGGCTGTTGCAGCTGACGAATCTGGGGATGGCGGTCCCGGCGGTGATCCTCGCCGTGCTCGCGCTGACCGGCCTGGCGCAGGCCTGGCACGTCTACGTGCTGGCCTTCGTATTGGGTGTGGCCTCGGTGTTCGATGCGCCGGCCCGCCAATCCTTCGTCTCCGAGTTGGTCGAGCCCGACGACCTCACGAATGCGATCGGGTTGAACTCCGCCTCGTTCAATGCCGCACGGCTGATCGGCCCGGGCCTGGCTGGGCTGATGATCGCTGCCTTCGGTGGCGGCGTCTCCGGGACGGGTTGGGTGATCGCCCTCAACGCGGTCTCCTACGCGGCGCCGATCTGGGTTCTGGGCAAATTGGATCCCGCCCTGCTGCATCCGGTCGATCGGCCCCCGAGACGCTCGGCCATGATCCGGGACGGCGTCGCCTATGTGCGATCGCAACCAGATCTCGTCTTCATCCTCGTCGTCGTCTTCTTCACCGGAACCTTCGGGATGAACTTCCAGATGACCTCGGCCCTGATGGCCACCGAGGTGTTCGGCAGAGGGGCCGGCGAGTACGGCGCCCTCGGCTCGTTCTTGGCGATCGGCTCGCTCAGTGGTGCCTTGCTGGCGGCGCGGCGGACTCAGGTTCGACTGCGGCTGGTAGTGGTGGCCGCGGTGGCATTCGGAGTCATCGAGGTGATCGCGGGACTGGCGCCCGACTACCTGACCTTCGCCCTCCTGTGCCCACTGCTGGGGCTTGCCTCGTTGACCGGCCTGACCGCTGCCAACGCCTATTTCCAGATGCACACCGACGGTGCCATGCGGGGGCGGGCGATGGCCCTCTACATGATGATCCTGCTGGGCGGCACCCCGTTCGGGGCACCCCTCATCGGCTGGGCGGGGGAGGCCTTCGGGGCCCGCTGGACCCTGCTCTTCGGGGGCGTGTTCACCGTCATGGGGGTGGCCTTGGCCGGAGTGGTGTACTGGTGGATGACGAGGCGCTCTCCTGCCGTTTTGACCCTCGTCGGGGCTGGCGAGTAGCCTCGTACCTCGTGTCTGGCCTGCCAGGTGTTCTTGCGTGCCCATAGCCGGTTGCGTCTGACGCAGGAGTCCGGTCGGACGCTCAGCAGCACGAACTCAGCAACACAGACTCACGTAGTACCGAGAACAGGCACGCCCAGCAGTAACGCAACACCACCGAACCCGGCAGAGCGCTTGGTCGAGAGTAGAAGACAGAGAGGGAACCACCCGGTGCCCACCATTCAGCAGTTGGTCCGTAAGGGCCGCCAGGACAAGGTGTCGAAGAACAAGACGCCTGCCCTGAAGGGATCTCCGCAGCGCCGAGGCGTCTGCACCCGCGTCTACACCACCACCCCCAAGAAGCCGAACTCCGCTCTCCGCAAGGTCGCACGTGTGCGTCTGAGCTCGGGCGTCGAGGTCACCGCCTACATCCCGGGTGTTGGTCACAACCTGCAGGAGCACTCCATCGTGCTCGTCCGCGGCGGTCGTGTGAAGGACCTGCCGGGTGTTCGCTACAAGATCATCCGCGGCACGCTCGACACCCAGGGCGTCAAGAACCGCAAGCAGGCCCGCAGCCGCTACGGCGCGAAGAAGGAGAAGTAATGCCTCGCAAGGGTCCCGCCCCGAAGCGCCCCCTCGTCGTCGACCCCGTCTTCGGATCCCAGATCGTCACCCAGTTGGTGTCGAAGGTCCTCCAGGACGGCAAGAAGCAGGTTGCTCAGCGCATCGTCTACACCGCCCTCGAGGGTTGCCGCGAGAAGACCGGCACCGACCCCGTGGTCACCCTGAAGCGTGCTCTGGACAACGTTCGTCCCGCCCTCGAGGTCAAGTCCCGCCGGGTCGGTGGCGCCACCTACCAGGTCCCGGTCGAGGTCAAGCCGAACCGGCAGACCACCCTGGCCCTGCGTTGGCTCGTCGGCTACGCCAGTGACCGTCGCGAGAAGACGATGGCCGATCGTCTGATGAACGAGATCCTGGATGCCTCCAACGGCCTCGGTGCCGCTGTGAAGAAGCGTGAGGACACGCACAAGATGGCCGAGTCGAACAAGGCCTTCGCTCACTACCGCTGGTGATCTTCGTCGGTGGCTCGCCCACACCGGGCGGGCCACCGGCTCCACCACAACACTTCTACACCGAAGGAACTGTGAACTTCAGTGGCCGTTGACATCACCACGGACCTCACCAAGGTCCGCAACATCGGCATCATGGCGCACATCGACGCGGGTAAGACCACGACGACCGAGCGCATCCTCTTCTACACCGGCATCAACTACAAGATCGGCGACACCCACGAGGGTTCGGCGACGATGGACTGGATGGAGCAGGAGCAGGAGCGTGGCATCACGATCACCTCTGCTGCGACCACCTGCTGGTGGCACGACCACCAGATCAACATCATCGACACCCCGGGTCACGTCGACTTCACCGCCGAGGTTGAGCGTTCGCTCCGCGTCCTCGACGGTGCCGTTGCCGTGTTCGACGGCGTCGCCGGTGTTGAGCCCCAGTCGATGACCGTGTGGCGTCAGGCGAACAAGTACGCGGTTCCGCGGATGTGCTTCATCAACAAGATGGACCGCACCGGTGCCGACTTCTTCCGCTGTGTCGACATGATCGTCGAGCGCCTCAACTCGACCCCGCTGGTCCTTCAGCTGCCGATCGGTGCCGAGGCGGACTTCCTCGGTGTCGTCGACCTGGTCACCATGAAGGCCTTCACCTGGCGTGGAGAGACCAAGATGGGCGAGGACTACGAGGTCGAGGAGATCCCGGCCGACATGGTCGAGCAGGCCGAGGAGTACCGAGAGAAGCTTCTCGAGACCCTGTCCGAGGCCGACGACGAGATCATGGAGAAGTACCTCGACGGTGTCGAGCTCTCCGTGGAGGAGATCGAGGCGGGCATCCGTCGCGCCACGCTGGCCGACAAGCTCAACCCGGTGCTGACCGGTACCGCGTTCAAGAACAAGGGCGTGCAGCCCCTGCTCGACGCGGTCATCAAGTACCTGCCCTCGCCGCTGGACATCGAGGGCATCGTCGGTCATAAGCCGAACAACGAGGATGAGGAGATCGTGCGCCAGCCGTCCGACTCCGAGCCCTTCTCCGGCCTGGCCTACAAGATCGCCTCGGACCCGCACCTGGGCAAGCTGATCTACGTGCGCGTCTACTCGGGCAAGCTCGAGTCCGGCTCGACCGTGTACAACCCCGTCGCGGGCAAGAAGGAGCGGATCGGCAAGATCTACCAGATGCACGCCAACAAGCGCGAGGAGATCGCGTCGGTCGGTGCTGGTCAGATCGTGGCCGTGATGGGCCTCAAGGACACCAAGACCGGGCACACCCTGTGTGACCAGGGCAACCAGGTCGTCCTCGAGTCCATGTCGTTCCCGGCTCCGGTGATCGAGGTCGCCATCGAGCCCAAGACCAAGGGCGACCAGGAGAAGCTGGGCACCGCGATCCAGCGGCTCTCGGACGAAGACCCGACCTTCACCGTCAAGACGGACGAGGAGACCGGTCAGACCATCATCGCCGGGATGGGCGAGCTGCACCTGGAGATCCTCGTCGACCGGATGAAGCGCGAGTTCCGCGTCGAGGCGACCGTCGGTAAGCCGCAGGTTGCCTACCGCGAGACGATCCGCCGCAAGGTGGAGAACCACAGCTACACCCACAAGAAGCAGACCGGTGGGTCGGGTCAGTTCGCCAAGGTTGTGATCAGCCTGGAGCCGAACATCGACCCCGAGACCGGGCTGGGTGCCGGCTACGAGTTCGCCAACAACGTCTCCGGTGGCCGAGTGCCCCGCGAGTACATCCCCTCGGTCGACCAGGGTGGCCGGGAGGCCATGCAGTTCGGTGTCAAGGCCGGATTCCCCATGGTGGACGTCAAGTTCTCGCTGGAAGACGGCGCCTACCACGACGTCGACTCCTCCGAGCTGGCCTTCAAGATCGCCGGAACCGCGGCGTTCAAGGAGGCCGCACGGATGGCCAAGCCGGTCCTGCTGGAGCCGGTGTTCGCGGTCGAGGTGACCACGCCCGACAACTTCATGGGACCGGTCATCGGCGACATCAACTCGCGGCGCGGCCAGATCC
>CAYNFY010000061.1:0-25535 GCA_964396585.1 uncultured Nocardioides sp. | reverse complement strand
CGATGTTCTATTTAGACACGCGTTTCAATCGGATGTTCTGAATAATGCTCACTGTAGAATTTTTAATTTTTGGTAATTCGACGCGGGCAAATTTCTTGCTACCAATTTTTATTTCTGCGATCTTAGCTGGTGCGCCGGGGGACCGAGCGAGGATCAACTTTCCGTCACGGCTAAAAGTGCCCTTCGCGGGGCGAATTTCCGCGTACTTGTTTGCCTTCGAGGCAACCAGGGCCGTTGACGTCGTACTGGGCTCGGCCCAAGCGATTGTTTGTTCGGTAGACCTGCGAGCATTTGCATTTGATGACGTCCGGATTCCTCGGGCAGAGAAGGTGGTACTCCAAGCCACACCCTTGGAGTCGGTCAGGTCGACCATAAAGTCGACTACCCCTTGGTTTTCAATGTATGATCCCGAGACATCAGTAGGATCTACGGACAGAGAATATACCCCCGAAGATGCATCCAGGTCTGCATCGACCTCCAAGAGTCGGCGGGTATCACCTACCTTCTCGTCCGGTGAAGGTGGCGGCAATACTAGGACTCGAGCCCGGACGATCTTTCCCGAACCAGGGCTCGTTCCAGAAATAAGTTCAGAAGTCGTCGTCTTGCTGTAGTCGTCATCGGCGGTGGCGGTTGCGGGTGCAAGGACCGCCGCTACTGGAACCAGAGCGGCAGCAGTCGTCAAGGCGACTCGATAGGGTTTTGGGATCATTGTTTCCTCGTTTGTCTTCTGGGATCGGAGGCAGTGTAACCATGTCTAGGGTGGAGGTGTCTGGATTCGCAGAAGTCTGACCAGTCTCAGGCCCAAACTAGACACTGGCTAGACAAGTGCGGGAGGTCGAGTGCACCGATACCCACGAGTTCAGTGAGACTCGGTGCTGCGCACGCCGCTGGGGTCAGTGTTTGCTTACTCGGGTGGTGGTCAGGATGGATCTAAGGGGTTATTCGGGTGCTCTGGCTCGCAGCATGGGTCGGCACGCCAAAGGGACTGCTGCACGATCAGGTGACAGTGTGACGTGCCCCACCAAAAAGGTTCCAGTGGTGGTGGCTAAGTGGCGGCCTTTCCGAAAGGCTGAACAGCATGCCGAGCGCGTACCCAGCTGAGTTCCGCGCCAGGGCGATTGCTCTGGTCCGGGCCGGCAAACCTCAGAAGCAGATCGCTCATGATCTCGACATCCACCCGGTCACGTTGTCGAAGTGGATGCGGCAGGACCGTATCGACCGCGGTGAGCTCGACGGCGTCGCGGCTGCCGAGTCGGCGGAACTACGAGAGGCACGGCGCCGGATCAAGGAACTCGAGGCCGAGCTCCACATCGTCCGGCAGGCCGCAAAGTTCCTCGGGGAGGATCGTCCCCGCCCAAAAGGCTCTACCCGGTGATCGATCACCTCGCCTCCACCGGGGTCGCGATCGACCACAGCTGCCGCGTGTTGGGCGTGACCCGGCAGAACTACTACAAGCACAAGCGAACCCCGACCACGCCGACGCGGCTTCGCCGTGAGTGGTTGACCGGCCTGATCCGTGAGGTCCATGTCGCGTCCCGGGGAACCTACGGATACCGGCGGATCCACGCCGAGCTGACGTTGGGGATGGGAATCACGGTGTGTGAACGCACCGTGTGGCTCCTGATGAGCCTGGCGGGGATCTATGGGCTGCCAGGTCCGGCGCGAATCAAACGCCTACGAGGGGTGGCCACCGCCGACGATCTGGTGAACCGGAAATTCCATCGCGACCGCCCAAACCAGTTGTGGGTCACCGACATCACCCAACACAGAACGCGGGAAGGGTGGGTCTACTGCGCGGCGGTCCTGGACACCTACAGCCGCAGAATCGTGGGCTGGTCCATCGACTCCAAGCAGGATTCCACGCTCGTGGTGAACGCACTCGACATGGCGATCCGCAACCGTCGACCGGCACCGGGAGGCATCGTGCACGCCGACCACGGCACCCAGTTCACCTCATGGGTCTTCGGCGAGAAGACCAAGTCCGCTGGCCTGCTGCCCTCGTTCGGGACCGTGGGAGACGGCCTGGACAACGCCATGATGGAGAGCTTCTGGTCGTCGATGCAGATCGAACTGCTGAACCGGAAGAAGTGGAAGACCAGGGTCGAACTGGCGAACGCGATCTTCGACTACATCGAGATCTTCCACAACCGCCAACGCCGCCACTCCGCACTCGGCTACCGCACCCCGATCGAGTTCGAGCTATCGTCAGAAACCGACACCAAAACCGCTGCCAGTTAGCCACCCAGACTGGAACCCAAACAGTGGGGCACGTCAGGTTGTCACCTATCCGTGCAGCAGTCCCTCGAGCTATGCGACCTTGTGCGGAACTTCAACCAGGTTCACACGCTCGCCAGTCCGTTTCGGCCCACATAGCGCAGACTGGGAGCGAATCTCCGTCAGCAGAGTGACGGCCTCCCGCCCGGATGCGTCGTTGTTCCGCGTAAAACCTGAGTCTGAGACAAGATCGTCAGGACGTCAGTGACATGCGATGCGTGAGGTATGCCGAGGTCGCACGGGCACGCCCTCCCGACGGAGAAGGCGCAGCACGCTGGTCTTGGACACGCCGAACTGTTCCGCCACGGCTAGCGCACTCATCGGTGACAGGTACGCGTCGATGATCTCCGTCTTCTGCTCGGCCGACAATCGCTTGGCGACCTTGTGCACGTGTCGAGCCTGTGGGCGCCGTGGCTCGGACAGCTGACCTGCGGTGGTGAGGATGCGGTCCCAGGCGGGAGTTTGGTACGCGTGTCTTGAGTAAGTTCGTACGACGTCCACTGGGGCACTACATAAGTGTCCGTATTCGAACTCGGCTGTGCCCAGGTTCGTCGCCTCCGCTGAGAGACCAGCCACCGCATCGGTGGCGGGGCGGTAGGGTGAGTGCATGTCTTTGCTGGATCGCATCTCGATTGACCCGGAGGTCGTGCATGGCCGTCCGGCGATCAGAGGTACCCGGATGCGGGTCAGCGATGTTCTCGCGCTGTTGGCGGCCGGGGCTGACGAGGCCGAGATCCTGGGGGACTACCCCTACCTGACCGTTGAGGACATCCGGGCCTGTCTGGAGTACGCCGCAGCCCAAGCCGACCACGCCATCGTGATCGCTTCCTGAACCTATGCGGTTCCTGGTCGACGCCCAGTTGCCGCCAGCGCTAGCTCGACTGTTGCGTGAGCACGGTCATGTGGCCGAGCACGTGACCGACATCGGCCCGGGCGACGCCCCGGACCGGGACCTGTGGCAGTACGCCCTTGACCACGAGGCGGTCATCGTCACCAAGGACGAGGACTTCTCCCTCATGTTCGCCATGCGCGGTGAAGCACCGACCGTGGTGTGGGTCAGGATCGGCAACACCCGCAGGGCAGCCTTGTTCACTTGGTTCGAACCGTTGATCGCCCAGATCGCCGAGTTGGTCGAGAGCGGACAGAAGCTGATCGAACTCCGCTGAGCAGTGAGCAGCCGATGACGATTGGTCGATCGACCGCCGGGGTCCGGGATACAGCAATCTGCCCAGAATGGGGCAGAAGGTGCTGCACCGTACGTTTTCTCCGACGCAACCGTGTTTTGCGCCCGAGGGTGTCTATCCTCGCCTCAGGGGGCTTACTCGCGGGCCTAGCCTGGCCTGGCCGCAATACCGTTTAGTTAAGGTCACATTGGTGTAGTTTGGGTGGCATGCCTCGTGCTGGATGGAAGAAGCCGGAGACCGAGCGGCGCCTCTCGGACCTGGTGTCGGTGGGTGTGCTGACGCGGGTGTTCCCGCCGGGTCTGGTGGATGAGGTGATCGCCGAGGTCGGGCGCACCGAGCAGCGTCATCGATCGTTGCCGGCGCGTGTGATGGCGTACTTCTCGATCGGGATGGCGCTGTACTCCGAGGGGTCGTATGAGGACGTGCTGGCTCAGTTGACCGATGGGTTGTCGTGGGCGTCGGGCTGGAGCGAGACGTACAGCCCGCCGAGCAAGTCGGCGATCTTTCAGGCCCGAGCACGGTTGGGCGCCGAGCCTCTGGCAGCGTTGTTCGAGAGGGTCGCCAGACCGATCGGCACCGACGAGATGGCGGGGGTCTGGCTGGCGGGACGGCGTCTGGTCGCGATCGACGGCACGTGCCTCGACGTCGCCGACACGCCCGTGAACGACGAGCACTTCGGACGCCCGGGAGTCAGCAAAGGCGAGCAGGCCGCCTTTCCCCAGGCCCGGGTCGTCGCGCTGGCCGAGTGCGGCACCCACGCCGTCTTCGCCGCTGAGGTCGGCACCTACTCAGAGTCCGAAGCGGTCTTGGCCGATCGCCTCGTTGACCGTCTGGCGCCGGGGATGCTGCTGACCGCGGACCGCGGGTTCTTCTCCTACGCGCTGTGGCGCAAGGCATCGGGTAGTGGCGCGGACCTGTTGTGGCGCATCCGGACCGACAAGTCCGCGCCGAAGCCGGTCCAGGTTGAGGATCTGCCTGATGGATCCTGGCTGGCCGACCTGCGCCAGACTCACTCGGCCGAGGCCCGGGCCGCGGAGCCGATGCGAGTGCGTGTCGTCGACTACACCCTCGATGATGGCCGCGAGAACGCCACGTCGTATCGGCTGTTCACGACCTTGCTCGATCCCGGCGAAGTCAACGCGACCGACCTGGCGGCGGCCTACTCCCAACGTTGGGAGATCGAGCTGGCCTTTGACGAGCTCAAGACCCATCAGCGCGGGCCACGCACCGTGCTGCGCAGCAAGTCGCCCGACCTGGTGCTCCAAGAGATCTGGGGCCACCTGTGCTGCCACTTCGCGATCCGCTCGCTGATGGCCGAGGCTGCGACCCACTCCAGACACGATCCGGACCGGGTCAGCTTCGTCGCCGCGTTGCGCATCACCCGCCAAACCCTCGCCCACCCGGGCGTCTTTTCCCCCTGACCCGCCGGGTCAGCGCGATCGCGACAGCCCCGGCTGGTCGAACTTCCTGCGCCGCCTGCTCCGTCGGCTCAATCCCGTCCGGCGACCACGATCAGCACCGCGCGTCGTGAAGAGGAAGTACACCAAGTGGCACGTCAAACGCGCCGTCCACGCCACCTGGCCACAGCCCAACGCGACCACGACAATCCGTGTCACCCATTGCTAACTGAACGGTATTGGGGCTAACTGGGTGGATCTGATCGCACCCGCCTGGATGCAGATGCTGCACTTGGTGCGTTCCGTCCCTGACGCCACCACACCTTGGCCTAGTCCTGCCCCCGCGCACGCTGCCGTTTTGATGATCAAGGTCATCAACATCATGGCTGATTCATTCGGATTCACAGGCGAACCGGAAGCGTTCTGGCTGACGATGGACGATGCGACGTTCCAGCGGCGCCTCACGAGAGCCAACGCTGAGTTCGGCTACAACACAAACGACTGAGACCCCGACTGGCGAAAAATCGCAAACCAGTCTACCGAATTCCTCGTATGGAAGGTATCCGACGTTGCCGCTCAAACGTACTTGACCGTGTTTCGCAGAGATGGGTCGCTCGGGCGCTGCCACCACAGCATCGCCAGATTGAATATGGCGAGCGCTGCAATGCCCCTTTTGGCCCATTCCACGATGATCGTCCTCTTCGCATCGTTCTTCCTCGAGGCGCGACCGCGTTCCGCAGTCACAGGGACTTCACCCCTGATCTTGGACACGCAGAATCCAGCAGGGCTGGAGGAAGCGAGATGATCCAGACATGGCAAGGAAGAACTACTCCGACGAGTTCCGCAGGCAGGCGGTCGACCTGCTCGAGTCCACACCCGGCGCGACGGTGAAGAGCATCGCCGAGGACCTCGGCGTCTCACGCGGCACCCTCGCAACCTGGGTTCGGACCCTGGGCACCGGCGCCAGCGTTGCGGCCCACACCACGTCCTTACCGGTCGCCGGTCGGCCAGAGTCCGCTGCGGCACGGATCGCTCGCCTGGAGGCCGAGAACGCGCAGCTACGTGCGGATGCGGTGAAGAACGAGACCGAACGCAAGATCCTGCGTCAGGCCGCGAAGTATATCGCCGGGGAGACGAACTGGTGAACCGCTTCCAGTTCGTCGCCGACCACCAGACCACCTTCGAGGTGAAGCGGTTGTGTGAAGTCATCGAGGTCGCACGGTCCTCGTTCTACGCCTGGCAGGCCGCCGCGCCCGCCAGGGCCGAGCGAGCGGCCACGGACGCCGCGTTGGTGGCCCGGATCAAGGTCGCCCCAGCCCCCCGCCAAGGAGGCGACCGCGCCTACGGCGCACAACGAGTGACCGCCGAACTCAACGACCCCACCACCGCCCTGCATGACGGGGCCCGGGTCAACCACAAACGCGTCGCCAGGGTGATGCGCGAACACAGGCTGGCTGGGGTCCGACTCCGCGCCGGGTCAAGACCACCATCGGTGAACCAGCCGATCAGAAGGTCCCTGAGCTGCTCAAACGTGACTTCACCGTCCCTGCAGCCAACCGCCGCTACGTCGGTGACATCACCTACCTGCCCCTTCGTGACGGCAGCAACCTGTACCTGGCGACCGTGATCGACTGCTACTCCCGCAAACTCGCCGGTTGGGCGTTGGCCGACCACATGCGGACCAGCCTCGTCGAGGACGCGTTGAAGGCCGCGAAGGCCATCCGAGGAACCCTGACGGGTGCGGTGTTCCACTCCGACCACGGGTCGGTCTACACCAGCCGCGACTACGCCACCCTGTGCCACCAGTTCGGTGTCATCCAGTCCCGGGGCGCGGTCGGTACATCAGCCGACAACGCCCTGGCGGAGTCATTCAACGCGGCCTTGAAACGCGAGGTCCTGGCCGGGGAACACGCCTTCACCGACGCGCTGACGTGCCGCCGCGAAGTCTTCCGGTGGGCCACCCGGTACAACACCAGAAGACGATATTCCTGGTGCGGCCAAAAGGCTCCAGACACCTACGAAGCAGAACAAGCCGCTACGCTGCCCACGGCCGCGTAGTCAACCACACCCCGTGTCCAAGATCAGGGGCGAAGGCCCGTACATGAGCCGCGAACTGTCACTCCCTGGGTGATGGGATGTTGATCGCTGGGCCGCCGGGGTAGAGGTCGAGTCCGGGTGGGGCGTCGTGGATCGCTGCCGCGTCCTTGTACGGGATACGGCGGGTGCCGTGTTGGTCGACGAGGTATCCGAGTCGGTGGGGTGTGATCCAGACGTAGCGTCCTGGGCCGGCTTGGCGGGCTCGGTAGCCACCGTGGGTTTTGATCCGGTGGTTTCGTCTGCCGAGGGGGCCTGAGTTGTCGGTACTGGTCTGACCCGGTGGGCCGTCTTCGTCATAGGGCGTGACGTGGTCGTAGTCGAGGTTCCTGCTGGTCGAGTTCGCGTAGGGGAAGTAATCACCGCCCGTGATCAGGAGCACTCGTTCTTTCAACCACTCGGGATGTTCATAGGCGGTGGCCCGGACCCTGTCCGAGAGGTCGATCACCGGCTTCACGCTGATCCGACACCCCGCTAGCAGGGTTTTGAGTTGAGTCAGAGTGACCGGCCCGAGGCCTTCCACCCGCGCTACCGAGGCAGCACCCTCCAGGGCGGCTTGGTGGAGGTGGACGTACAACACGGTTTTCGGTGCCAGTGCTTTGAGGTTCAAGTCATTGAGTTTGGCCAGCAGGTCGGTAGGGAGCGCGATCGCGTGTGTCACCTGACCCGAGTAGTCAGACTCTTCCGGCTGCTCTGGTTCGTCTAGATCTGCTGGTTCGAGGTTGCTGGTGAGCAGTGCCAGGAGTTCGGCGGGTCGGGCGAGGTAGCCGAATGCGATGGCCCGCAACTCATCCGCGGACGACTTGTCCTGGTCCTCGCCCTCGTCCTCACCGTGTTCTTTCTTTTGCTTCTTGGCCAGGATCTCCGCGACTCGGGTCACCGTGGCGTCGATCCAGGCGGCGTCACCGGCCTCGATCCGGGCGATCAGGGTTCGTAACCCGTACTCGTCGCTACGTCCGAGGCCCACATAGCGGCGCTGTTTCTCGACCTCCACCCGTTCTTGGTGGGCGATCGGGTCGGCTTCGATGATTTTGGCTGCGGTGATCTGAAGGATCCGTCCCGCGCCTTCGTGGCCCAGGATCGGAGCGAGAGCGTTATCGACCAGCCCGATGTCCTCGACCCCGAGGTGGCGGGAGAGTTTCGCGATCTTCCGGGGTACCCACACGTCCACCAGTCCTTGCTGGGTGGCGGCCCAGACTTTGGGGAGTCGGTGCCGTAGATCCAACACGTCGGCGGTTGCGTTGATGATGGACATGACGCCGACGCCGCGGATGAGGGCGGGTTCTGCGAAGCAGTGGTCCATCACCATAGGGGTGCCTTCACCGCCGGGTTGGGACATCAGCCCATGCGCGAGGTACTTCTCGTCGGTTTCACCGTCACCGGAATGAATGTCGGCCCAACCGGCCAGGAGTTCGAGTTCCTGAACCTCGTCCAGACGACGGCGGCGAGTGGCCTCACCCATCTGATCCAGCCAGACCGCAGGACTGTGATCTGCCAGCTGGTCCACCAACGTCGTCTCCATAAAGGCACGCTATACGTGGGGTCCGACTCAGCCCCGAGCCTCGGTCGCAGCGCTATACCGCAAGGTTGCCGCGACACTCGCCGGGCCGGCAATTGGACCCGATTCCTCCGCACAGCAGCGTCATTCCACCGCATAGGACGCGGCCTCGAGCGAGTCGTGGCACTGTCTCGCACCTATCAAGGAGCGGTGGTGGGAGGTGTGCATGCCGAGGTCGCACTCGCACGGCCCCTCGATGTAGGAGTCGCAGCACACTCGTCTTCGACACGCCGAACTCCTGCGCCACAGCCAGTGCGCTCATCGGTGACTGATACGCCTCGATGATCTTCTTCTGCTCGGACGACAGCCGCTTGGCGACCTTGTGCACGTGCCGCGTCGCTCTCGTCGTCGGTGCCTCGCTTCGCTCGGCGGGCGGGGGCTCCGCCACCCGCACTCCCTTGTCGCGGGTCGGTGGTTTCCCGAGAGGTCCCAGCTTCCCGGGTCGCGGGAGTCAGAGGCGCAATGTTGCCGGCGCGCGAGTGGCCGCTACCACCCAGATCATTTTCGTAATACGATTAGCCATGGCCATCGACGAGCAGATCCAGCAGTGGGCCGGCGAGGCCGAGGCCGGCTACGACGTCGAGGAGTTGAAGCGTCGGGGACGCGGTCGGCCCAGTCGTGGTGCGGAGCCGATGCAGGTAGTCGCTGTTCGCCTCACCGCTGAGGAGGTCGCGGCGTTGGATGCGCTGGCCGAGCGAGAGCACCTGTCGCGTTCGGAGGCGATCCGCCGAGCGCTGGCGAACTTCGCGGCGTGAAGATTCACGCCAGTGCCCTCAAGCATGGTGTGTCGGCTGAGGAAGCTGTCCCGGCGGCTGACTGGTACCAACGCTAGGCCAACTCGCCCACGCTGTATGAGTCGCCTTAAGAGATGCTCGCAGTGCTACCTGCCATTGCCTCGTCCTTCGTCTGGCTCGTGGTATGAGACCATCCACTCACGCGCAGGCTGAACGTTGTCGGCCTTCCACTTTTCGAAGAGCCATACTCGTGAACCCGCGCTTGGGCCTTCGAGAATCCGTCGGCAGGACTAGGCCCGAACCGAGCGGGAAACATCTACCCTTGCCGCGTGAGGTCGAACCGGATGATTGCCGTGCTGGGTGCGCTGCTGGCCCTGGTGCTCAGTGGGTGCAGCGAATCCGGTGAACAAACAGCCCCAGTGCAGGTGACTCGAACAGCATCGGAACCGGCGAGTCCGCGGACTTCTGCCGCGACGAGGCCACCTGCGGGTAGTCCCACCCGAACAACACCCAACTCGGGGGACACCTTCAGTGGCCGCATTGCAGATCATGGAGATCAGGACCTTGCCTCGGTGGAGGCATGGCTGGCTGACGTGGGGAGCAACGACACGGAGTCCTTGCGCAAGAATTGTTGGACGTGGGCCCCCGAGACCGTGCAGGCCATGTACCTCGCAGATCGGGCCGCGCTGAATGCCTTCGTAAATTCCCGCCCGCCCCAGGGCGCCCAGTTCGCACTGTTCTGGAGAGCAACTGAAGACGCCCCGATCTCCAACATCAGCGTGTATTGGAAGGAACTGAAGTCCCGGTATGCCTGCCCGTTGGTGACAGGGAGAGTTATCGAGGACACTTCTGCGGCCCAGGCCACCTACATCGCCGAGCGGCTGATCGCGCGGGCCAGCGGAGTGTCGGTGCACGCCGATGACACACCCGAGAACTATCCCCTTGGTTGTGAGGAGTTGGACCGCAATTACTGGGACGAGTCGGTGATCTACGACAGCCTGGCTGGTTCGTCGATCGGCACGGTGACACCACGAGACAACGGACAGTCCTATCGAATTGACCTCGTGAGGGATGGCGAGTTCCTCGGGTGGATGGAGATCGATGCGTGGATGTTAGGCGGGTGTGTGGTCCAGTGCGCGGATCTGGAGTAGGAAACGGCACCGCCTCGGACCCCAGGTCTGCGGAGTTCTGGAAACCGGTGTGCATCCAAGGATCTGGCCCATCTGGAGGCCGCTGTCCGGGCGACCGTGTAGATCGCTCGGGTCGGGGATGAGGGATACGACGTACCTTTCGTCTCATGAACCGCTCGAGGCCCGTTCCCTCGCACCTCTGATCCTGCTTATGGTATGCATAGATGCATGTCAGGTGTCGTGCAGTTGCCAGAGGTCCCGTCCGCCGTGCAGGTGATCGCATGATCACAGGTCTTCTCGGCATCGACCACCCATTGGTCGGATTCAACCGTTCACCGGCGGTGGTCGCGGAGGTATCGCGCTGCGGCGGCCTCGGTGTGCTCGCAGCCACGGCATATACGCCTGAGGAACTTGATGCGCAGCTGAGCTGGATCGAGGCTCATACCGGTGGCGCGCCGTACGGCGTGGACCTGCTGGTACCGCCCGATGTGGACCCGATCGCGAACCCGGGCCGGGCACAGGACCATGCCGACCGCCTGGCCACGATGCGCGCACAGATCCCGGCGCGTCACCTGGAGTTCGTCCGCGACCTGCTGCTGCGCCATGGCATCGAACCCGCAGGGTTGGGTGACGGCGCAGGCGGGGGAGACCGCACGGCGAGTGCGGTCAGCGCCGGGGGCGTCGATGCGCTGCTCGAGGTGGTCTTCGCCCATCCGGTGGCGCTGGTGGCCAATGCACTCGGGCCCGCCCCGGACCACCTGGTCCAGCGCGCCCACGCCGGGGGCGTCGCGGTCGCCGGGCTGGTCGGCAGCGGGCGCCATGCGAGTCGGCAGATCGATGCGGGCGTCGATGTGCTGGTGGCTCAGGGCACCGAGGCGGGTGGTCATACCGGGACGATCACGACCATGGTCCTGACCCCCGAGATCGTGGACCTGGCCGGTGACCTGCCGGTGCTCGCCGCCGGCGGCATCGCCTCGGGTCGGCAGATGGCGGCTGCCTTGGCCCTGGGTGCTCAGGGAGTCTGGTGCGGATCCGTCTGGTTGAACACCGTCGAGGACATCACCCCCAGCGTCGTCAAAGACAAGTTCCTGGCCGCCACCAGCGGCGACACCGTCCGCTCGCGAAGTCGTACCGGCAAGCCGGCCCGACAACTCCGCAGTGCCTGGCACGACGCCTGGGAGGCGCCCGGTTCTCCCGATCCGCTGCCTATGCAACAACAGCTCATGCTCGCCAAGGATGCCTGGACCCTGATCGACCGGGCAGCCGCAGCGGGGACCCCGGGAGCGATCGAGCTCGAGTCCTTCTTCATCGGCCAGGTGGTGGGCCGTTTCACGGAGTTGCGCAGCACTGCCGAGGTGATGGCCGAGATCACCACCGAGTGTCGAATCCGACTACAGGAGCTCGCCGCGCTGGCCGCTCCGGGTGGCTGGGCTCACTGAGTCGCCCCGCGTAAGGTGGGGCAGCCGACGACGACAAGAGGTGTGATGTGACGGCGAGTCGATCTGCTCGTGCGAAGAAGGCCGCCGCTCAGGCTGGACCGCTGGCCCGAGTGAGCATCGATCTAGACGCTCAGCAGCAGTTCGTCTACAAGATCGGTTGCTCCGCCTGTCTGGCCTCGACCGCCACCTCCTCTGCCCGGGGCCGACGCAACTGGTCGACCTACCGCACCGGTGGCGACAACGGCTTCATGGCGGCGATGGATCGCTGGATCTTTCATCTGCACGAGCAACATGCCGACGCTGAAGCCCCGTGCCTGGCCTTTCTTCCGCAAGCCCAGCAACGACTGCACGAGCGACGCGAGCAGTCGACCCCGGGTCCCGCCTGATCTCGGTCACGGGATCGGAGGCGGAGACGGTATGAGCTACGACTACATCATCGTCGGCGCCGGAGCCGCTGGTTCGGTGCTGGCCAACCGGCTCTCGGAGGATCGGCGGACTCGAGTCCTGCTGCTGGAATACGGCGGCGGGGACAAGAACCCGATGCACTACGTCCCGAAGGGCTTCTTCTACACCCTCAGAGGAGACCGCTACTCCTACCACTACCGGACCCAGCCGGTCGGCCCGAGTGGTCAGATCGAGGACTGGACCCGCGGCAAGGTGCTGGGCGGCTCCACCACGGTCAACGGGATGATGTGGACTCGCGGCAGTAGCGCGGACTTCGACGGGTTGGCCGAGCGGGGTAACCCGGGATGGGGCTGGGATCAGGTCCTTCCCGCCTATCGCGCGATGGAGAACCATAGTCTCGGTGCTTCCGAGACCCGCGGGGCAGACGGGCCACTGGGGGTATCGGTGGTCGAGAGCCACGACGAGGTGGTCACCGCGATCCTCGGCTCTGCGCAGAGCCGAGGGTGGGCTCGGGTCGAAGACATCAACGACTCGGATATCGAGCGAGTCGGCTTCACCCCGTCGACCATCCGGAACGGCCGGCGTACCAGCGCCTACAGCGCCTTCGTCCGACCGGTCCGCGACCGCCCCAATCTGACGATCCAGACACATACCCGCGCCGGTCTCCTGCTGTTCGAGGGCAAGCGCGTGGTCGGGGTGCGCACCCGCCGGGGCAACCAGACGATGGACCATCGGGCCCACCGAGAGGTGATCATCTCGGCCGGCACCATCGAGACACCGTTGTTGCTGGAGCGGTCCGGAATCGGACGCGGTGACCTTCTGCGTGCGGTGGGGATCGACCCGTTCGTGGAGAGCCCGCACGTGGGTGAGCGGGTGATCGAGCAGCGCGGTGTGGCGGCCCAGATGCGACTGAAACGTCAGATCGGTCCCACCCAGGAGCTCAACACGCTGCCCAAGCAGGCGTGGGAAGGGCTCAAGTACCTGGTCGGTCACCACGGTCCGATCGCGACCGGTGGCTACGACCTGATGGCCCAGTTCAAGTCCGATCCGGGGATGGAACGACCCGATATCCAGGGGCTGTTCGTGCCGATGGCCCTCGATACCAGCGGCGCGAGCATGAAACTGGCCAAGCACTCGGGAATCATGTTTATGGGCTACCAACTCCGTCCCACGACCAGCGGCTCCATCCACCTCTCGGGTCGGCAACCCGAGGATCCGCCGATCATCGAGGCCCGATTCCTGGAGGACGAGGGCGATCGCCAGGCCACCGCGACGATCTTGGAGACCGCTCGGGCCGTGCTCGGTCAGGGACCGATCGCCGATTACATCCTCGACGAGGAGTACCCCGGGCCCGCGGTGTCCAGCCGCGAAGAGGTGCTGAGGCACTCCCTCGACACCGGCGGCGGCATCTTCCACGCCGTGGGCTCGGCGGCCATGGGGCCACACGATGACGACGTCGTGGATCCGCGGCTGCGGGTTCGCGGAGTCGAAGGCCTTCGGATCGCCGACGCTTCGGTGCTCCCGACCCAGGTCTCCGGCAATACCGCGGCCCCCACCATGGCAGTCGGGTGGATCGCCGCCGACCTGATTCTCGCGGATGCCTAACACCGGCACCGACCGTGATGGGTCTCCACGGGGATCCGAATCGGCTTGGACTTTAAGCAAACTCACAGACATCCGACCATGCTCAGGGGTTCGTGTCGTCTGACCTCAGGAGTGCACCTTGCGCGTCCCTGCCCCACCCGCTCCGAACCACAGCAGGACGTTGTCGTCTTCACTTCGTACCGGGCTGATCGCCTTGACGGCCGGCTCCACGGCAGGCCTGGCCCTCGTCATGGTCCCGTCGGTGGCGCAAGCAGCGTCGGGACCCACCACGGTTCAGATGAGTGTGACCACCGGTGGCTTCGCCCCGGGTCACGGCGGAAACGGTGACGACAGCGGTACCGAGCGTCGACTGCTCAGCGATGACGGCCGATACGCGGTCTTCGCCTCCTCAGGTCCGGTCGTCCCGGGCCAGCAGCAGCTGGACTGGCAGATCGTCCGCCGGGATCGCCAGCTGGGCACCACGCTGTTGATCTCGAAGAGCAGTGCCGGGGTCAAGGGCAACGGAGGCAGCACCGCTCCTTCGGTCAGCGCCGACGGTCAGGTCATCGCCTTCCATTCCTACGCCTCGAATCTGGTGCCCGGGGATACGAACGGCGATTCCGACATCTTCGTGCACGATGTCAGGACCGGTCGGACCACCCGGGCCAGTGTGACCAGCCAGGGCACTCAGGTGCCCACCGGTCAAGTAGCGGGTGAGAATATCGTCGGCGCACCCAGTATCAGCGCCGATGGCCGCTGGGTGGGGTTCACCGCAAGGACCGCCGGGTTCGTACCCGGCGATGAGCTCGGATCCAATGCCTATCTGCATGACCGGCAGACGGGGTCTATCGACGTGGTCAGCCGCACGGCGAACGGGCTGATCACCGACGCGATGACCGCCTCGACCGTCAGTCCCAGCGCCGACGGGAGCTACGTCGCCTTCCATTCCGGATCCGCGAACGTGGTACCCAGTGACGGCAACGGCGACCCCGACGTCTTCGTGTGGCAGCGGAGCACGGGCAAGACCATCACGAAGGTGCCGGCCGGCGAGGACGGGGCGGTTCATCATTCGATGACCCCCGACGGTCGCTTCATCGTCTTCGAGAGCAGTACCGGTGACCTCACCCCTGCCGAGCGGAACGGTAAGAAGCACATCTTCGTCTTCGACCGGACCCTCGGCACCACCGATCGGGTCAGCGTCGCGCCGAACGGTGACCTGGGCAACCAGGAGAGCCGATACCCTGCGATCAGCAAGGACGGACGCTACGTCAGCTTCCGGTCGACGGCCACCAACCTGGTCCCCGGCGACACCAACAACGAAGACGACATCTTCCGCCGGGACCGCAGTACCGGCAAGACGATCCGAATCAGTGTCACGGCCAACGGATCGCAGAACACGAGGCAGTCCCGTAGCCCGGCGATCAGCGGGGACGGGCAGCACGTGCTCTTCGAGAGCCATGGCAGCACCTTGACCCCGGTCGACACCAGGACCTGGAGTCAGGTCTTCGTGCGGGATCTGGTCGGGAAGTATCCGGCACTGCATGCCCGGCTCGGTGCCCTTCCCGCCCGGGTCCAGCCCAAGACCGCTCACCAGATCGCTACCTACGACATCCGCACCGGACCGGCGCTGGCGATCACCTGGACCCCCAGCGGCAGCACCAAGGGCGGCGTCGTCCGGGCCAGCGCCACGGTGAGTGGCAACCGGTTCGTTCTTCGCAGTCCGAAGAAGCCGGGTACCTACGCCGTGACGGTGCACTACGCCGACAATCTCGTCGGCAGCCGCACCATCAAGGTGATCAAGCCGCGCGCAAAGCGGCTTCCCAAGCAGATCGCCCGGGGTAAGAAACTCAAGGTAGTCACCGTCGGGGTCGCGCGTGACCAGCGGGTCGAGGTGCGATTCAAGCCGCGTGGCGCCAAGGGCAAGACCGTCAACCGCAAGGCGCGCATCAACAAGTCGGGTGTGGTCAAGGTCAAGACGCCGCCTCGTCGTGGTACCTACCGGGTGATCATCCGCAGCCAGGGAACGGTCCTACTCAAGGCCACACTCCGGATCCGCTGATCCGTACCGAAACGGGGGACGGCAGCGGTCGGGGCCGATTCAAGGCACCGATCGCTGCCGGGCTCATCCGAGCGAGCACCAGACCTGGTGAGTGTGCTCGCGGATCGGGACAGCCCAATCCGCATAGGGCTCATCGGTGAAAGCACCTTCTTGGTACAGCTCGGCCGCGCGCCTCCTGCTGGCCTCGTCCGGTTGCCTGGCAAGAGCGAGGAATCGTTCCAGATCGACGTCCACATTCGCCAGGTCGAGGCGTACCGCGTCTCCGTCGACTACCAGATGGTGTTGTCGGGGCTGGCTGCGCTGCGGGTCGAGCGCGCGCCGGATCGCATTGATCGCCACCGAGAACCGGTTACTGAGTTTGTCGGGATCGACGGATGGCCAGAGCACCTCCATATAGACCTCTCGCGAGACGGCCGCGCCCCGTGCAGCCACTAGCATCTTGAGCAGCTCGCGAGCCTTGCGGGAGGTCCATTCGGCTGGAGTCCCGTCGTGTGAGATCACCTCGAAGCGTCCCATCACCTGAATCCGGGGCCGCTGAACGGTGCGCAGCCGGAGCCCCTCGAAGCCCCGGGCCACGCTGGTCGCCCGTGCCTCGGCCAGGAGTTCGTAGGCGGGGATGTCGCCGATACTGTGCCGGAGGGCGAATTCCGCCAGTTCGATCTGTGCCTCGGCCTGCCAGGCTTGGGCGCCGACTCGGCCGGCCAGAGCGACGGCCTGCTCCAGATGGGCTCGCGCTTCGGCCAGCAGGCCGAGGCGTTCCTCGAGAAGACCCAGGGAACGCGCGGCGGTACCCCAGAAGGCCACCCCGACACCAACGGGTACGAGTCGAGCGGCGAAGGGCAGCAACAGGTCACGCACCTCCTCGGCGAACTCTCGGGACCCGAGATGGGCAGCGGTCTCGGCGAGCACGGTGATGGTCGAGAGCCAGTACCGATCGCGCGGGATCTCCTCGAGCGCCCGTAAGGAATCGAAGAGTGCCTCGGCCGCGGCCCGCCTTCCCTGACGCAGCCAGAGCCAGGCCAGTGAGGCGGCCCAGAGCACCTGCTCGGGATGTTCACGCCGGGCGGTGACGAAACTGTCCTCCGCCCCGTCGACCCGCCCCTGCATCCAGCGGATGATCCCGAGTTGGCTGGTGTAGATCGCCAGCGCGTCGGAGTCCTCGCGCGAGCGGGAGGCGGCGAACTGTTCCTCGACCAGCCTCTCGGCCGTGTCCGTGTCACCGTCGAGGATGGCTCGCAGACACCGGAACCAGGCCACCGGTTGACGCCGATGACTGTCGAGGAAGCGGCCGGCGGTCTCGCTTCGGCCGGTGAGCTCCATATCGAGAGTGCGGATCTCGCCCTTCTCCAGCAGCGCCAGTAACAGGATCAGGTAGCCGACCGGCACCAGGGTCGACTCCCGATGACGCGCCGCGATGTCGAGCACCCTCCGACCGGCGGCGAGCCGGGCGTCGGTGTGCTCGGGCATCGGATCGGCCATGCTGCGGGCCACCAGGGCATAGCCCTGAGCGAGCTCATCGTCGAGGCGGTCCGCCATCGCCATGGCGGCACCGGCGCATCCATCGGCCTCCTCGTCGTGCGACTGGGTCATTGCCACCACTTGGGAGGCCAGGATCCGCACGTGATCCAGGGGGTCACCGGGGCCCAGTGGCGCGAGCGCTTCGTTGCAGGTGAGAGCGTGAGCGCGGGCGGCCGAATGGGCGAGATCGAAGGGCAGCCCGATCCGCAGGACCCTGTCGACGAGAGGTCTGGGACGGTCGCCTGGGGAGAGCGCGTCCACGGCCATGCGATTCATGTGCCCGGACCGTAGCAGCACGTCGGGCTATCCGACACCGGGCATCGTGACAGGGGTCTGCCAGGGTCTCACTTGATTCGTGGACTGGTCTTCAGGATGGTGTCGTACTTGGCCAGTTTCGCCGGGTTCAGGAGCCAGGTGCTGTCGCGCGAGTTGGTATCGGTATTGAAGTAGCAGAATGCGACGCCGCCTCGCTCCCTGACCTGCTGGTAGGTACGTGCCAGCCAGTTGGGGTCGCGCGCATCGGCATAGTCGGTGTACCCGGTCTCGGCCAGCCCCCAGGGCACTCCCTGTTGTTCGGCCCAGGCACTGAGCCGGGCGAAGTACTGCTCATCAAGGTCAGGATGCTTGGTGTCCATCGTGCCGTTCTTATAGCTTCCCCACCAGCTGTAAACATCAAATCCCACCACGTCGATCTTCGTGGCCGGCCACATTCGCTCGAAGGAGTACTCGGGCTTGCCGAACAACTGGTGATAGCCCATCAGGATCACCGCGAATCCGATATTGGACGCCTTGCGCAGTTCCGGTCCGATCCGCTCCTGCATCGCCTTCCAATCGGCGATATCGCCCCCATCGTTCTCGGGCTCGTGACTCACCGTCACCCAAACCGGGCCCGGCACATCGGCCAGCCGGGTGCGGATCTCGTTCACCCAGGAATCGCCCCATCCGGCGGTCATCTGTGGCCATGAGTACGGCGTCTTGAAACTCACCCACGGAAGCCGACGAGCCGCCACGTCCGCCTTGGCCGTCCGTACCGCCGCGTCGATCTGGGCCGAGGTCCAGAAGGTACGGTGCAGCGCGTTCTTCCGGCCCAGCTGGGCCTCGACCGGCTCCAGGTCGGAGTTCGATCCATAGGCCATTCCCACATACGTCCCGCAGGATGGCAGCCCACGAGGGCTGATGCTGCAGGTGGCCGGGTCGACCGGTGCGGTGGTCGGCGACGAGGGACTTTGGGACGAGGAGTTTCGAGTTGAGGGAGTCGGTGCCTGATCTGCCAGGGAACAGGCCGTGAGGCCGAGCACGACCACGACGACCCAGGCGATGACACGACCGGAACCGATCACGGCTGCCTCCTGGCGACTGTGAGGGCCGCCCCCTGCGCACCCTCATCCCCCGAGAGTAGGACCTTGTCCGGGGTTTCGTCGTGCCCAGGGCTGGGTAGATGTGGTCCCGCCGGGCTCGTACTCAGAGGGATACGACGGTGTGGTCGGATCTGGGAACCGACCCGCCCGGAACGTAGGCTGTCGCCCGGAGGGCCTGCCGTGAATGTTGGGCCGGGGAGGGGGACTCGTGCTGGTTGCCAGGGTCCGGGCGCTGTTGTGCCTACTCATACTGACGCTCGCCGTCACCTCGATCGCCCTGCCGGCCCGGGCATCTCAACCTCCGGTGGCCTCACAGCAACCGACCATCAGCGGCAACCCGCAGGTGGGTGAGACGCTGACGGTCGATCCCGGGGTCTGGTCGCCGGCCTGGGTGTCCTTCGATTTCCAGTGGTATGCCGCAGGCGTCGAGATCTCCGGTGCCACTCAGAGCAGTCATCTGGTGACCGTGGCTCAACTGAGTCAGCCGATCACCGTGGCCGTGACCGGCGTGGCGGTCGGGCACAGCTCCGTTACCGAGATCTCAGCACCGACCGAGGCGGTGGCACCGGGAGTGATCGTCCCGGCCACGCCCTCCATCGACGGGGTCGTCACCATGCTGGGGGGCACCCTCACCGCGGAACCCGGGGACTGGCAGCCGAGTGGTGTGGATCTCGGTTATCAGTGGCTCCGCAATGACGATCCGATCACCGGAGCCACCGATGCCAGCTACACCGTGGGCCAGCTGCCCTGGGGCGAGACGTTCTCGGTCGAGGTGACCGGTTCGCTTCCCGGCTACACGCCGCAGACCGAGACCAGCGCCGCCGTAGGGCTCGGGCTGGCTCCGATCAGCGGCGAGGCTCCCAGCATCAGCGGGGAGGCGCGTGTCGGTGAGACGCTGACGGCCGAGCCGGGATCCTGGACACCGGCCGCGGCCGCGCTGACCTACCGATGGTTCGCCACCGACGAGTCCGGGACCCGTGAGATCCCCGATGCCACGGGTGACACCCTCATCCTGACGGCCGGCGAAGTAGCCGCCACGATCACCGTCCAGGTCACGGGCACGGCTCCCGGCTACACCGACCTGACGCTGGAGTCCGAGGCCACCGCGCCGGTGGTCAAGGGAGTCCTGACCGCACCGATCCCGGAGATCACCGGGCGCGCGCGCCTTGACGAGACCCTGACCGTGGTGACTCCCGAGTGGAGCCCGGCGGGAGTGACCCTGAGCTACCAGTGGTACGCCACTGCGTCACTGGCCGAGGCTCCGTCCCCGATAGCCGGCGCCACCGGAGTCACCCTGCACGTGCCGTATGCGGCGTCAGGCTCACAATCGCTCCTTGGTAAGAGAGTCACGGTCCGTGTGACCGGGGCATTGAACGGCTACGAGGACAGCACGATGGTCTCGGATCCCACCGAGCCGATCCGGGAGTTCGTTGATGCCGGGCAGGTGACCCTCGAGGGAACAGCCAAGGTGGGTACGACCCTCACGGTCGATCTGGACCGACCCCATTGGGATCCGCAGAATCTCGACTTCACCTATTGGTGGAGGATCGGCAGCAAAGAGGTTTACCCCAGCGCCGACCAGGACCATTACACGCCCACACCCGATGATGTGGGCGAGCAGGTGAGGGTGTCGGTGACCGGGTATGTGCGGACCAATAGAACGCGCTTCGGGAACGCTGAATTCGCCTATGCCGGCCCGGTGGTGCCCGGTGACCTCGAACCCCGGCAGCCCACCCTGAGCGGATCCTTCCTCGTCGGGCAGACGATCACCGCCGACCCGGGTGAATGGGGCCCGCTGATACCGGCCGACGACTCGGATTCTCCTGAGGAACGTGTGGACGTCAACTATGGCTACCAGTGGAACGTCGACGGTGAACCGATCACCGGGGCGCAACAGGACAGCCTGGTCCTGACCGAGGAACTGCAGGGCCGCCAGATCTCGGTCACGGTCACCGGGAGCGCAGACGGGTACCACGCCGCGACCCGGATATCGGCCTCCCATCCGGTCGCGCCGGCCCCCGCCGATCCGATCGTGGCCCGGACCCCGACCATCACCGGGGAGGTCAGGACCGGCGCCCTGCTCACCCTGCACCGGGGAGTCTGGACGCCCAGCGGTCTCCGGTTCAGCCAGCAGTGGCTGGCCGACGGGGCGCCGATCCCCGGCGCGATCGGCACCACCTTCCGGGTCGGCAACGCTCAGGCCGGGAAGCGGATCGCGGTTCGGGTGCGCGGCCGGGTCGAGGCCCAGGACGTCACCCTCACCTCGGCGCCGACGGCCGCCTCGATCGGCGTGCTGTCACCGGGCCGGGCGCGGGTCAAGGGCAAGAAGCGGATCGGCAAGAAGCTCACCGTGAAACCCGGGGCCTGGGGGCCGAGACCGGTCACATTCCACTACCAGTGGCTGCGTAACGGAAAGAAGATCAAGGGGGCTCATGCCCGACGATACCGGCTGGTTCGTCGGGACCGAGGCAAGCAGATCCGAGTCCGGTTGCTGGTGACCCGGCCCTCGTTCCAGAAGGTGACCGTGGTGCTGAGGGCCGGCAAGGTGAGGAGATGACCGGACGGCTGGCGCGTTGATGAGAATCCCGTCATCTGGGCCTCATCCATACCTCATCGCCTCCACCGAGAGTGGACTCACGCCCCGATAACGGGGCCCTGATGAGGGGAGAATCATCGTGTTCAAGTTCCGTACCACCGCTGCTGTCATGGCGGGGACCGCCCTACTGGGCACCCCGTTGGTGCTGCTGAGCGCCGGGACCGCGCATGCCGATGTCGACCGGGTGTTCCACTGTCAGGGGGCCAAGGTGGACGTCGACCTGGACAAGGACGGCGGCCGCCACGAGATCGATGTGGACCTGGACCGTGCCGCCCCGCACAGTCGGTGGAAGGTGGTCCTGCGACACAACGGCACGGTGTTCCACAAGCGAGTGCACCGGGCCGATCGCGACGGGGAGTTCGACGTGGAGCGCAGCCGGGCCGACAAACGTGGCCGGGACACCTTCAAAGTGAGCATCAAGCGGGTCGGTAGCGCCAAGGCGTGCACGGTACGCCTCGGCCAGCGCTGAACCTCCGGCAACGGGGTCCGTCCTGAAGCGGACGGGCCCCGTGTGCAGGCTCGGGGAGGATGTGGGTAAGTTGCCACGACGTGCCCGATGTCCAGACGAATGCGCTACTGGCCGTACTGATCGGCGCCGCCCTGGCGGTGGTCGGCTTCGTGCCGGTGGCCGCCTACCAGTACCGACGCCAGGGTCGTTACACCCCCGGCCAGTTGTTGCGTACTCTGGCCGTCCCCGTGTACACCGTCGCTCTCTGGACGTACACACTCCTGCCGTTGCCGGCTCGAGATGACGTGGTCTGCGCCGATCGCCAGACCCAGCCGTTCCACTTCGTGGACGACATCGCCCGGGTGTGGGACGGTCAGCTCACCGAGTTGCTGCGCCACCCGGTGTTCCTCCAGGTGGCCCTGAACATCCTGCTCTTCGTGCCGCTCGGCTACTTCGTGCGGGCCGTGCTGGGGCGTGGAGTGCTGCTGTCCGGGATGCTCGGGCTCGGTGTCTCGGCCCTGATCGAGACCACCCAGTTGACCGGATTATGGGGCATCTACCCCTGCGCCTACCGGGTCTTCGACGTCGACGATCTGATCATCAACACCCTGGGCGCGGTTCTCGGCTCGCTGCTCTCGGTGCTGGTGGTACGTCGACGCGTCCAGCGGGGGGCACTGCCCTACCTGATCAGTCCGGGTCGCCGGATGGTCTCGCTGATCAGCGACCTGCTGGTGGTGGTGTCGCTCGGTGCCGTGGCGGCGCTGGGATGGCGGGCCTGGCAGCTGTATGTCGTCGGGCAAGGCGTCGCATACCTCGATCTCGATGTGCAACGGGCTCTGCAGTACGGCGTCCCGTTCGCGTTCCAGGCAGTGCTGGTTCTAGGCACCGGCCGCAGTGCGGGGGAGTGGGTGACCAATCAGGACACCGGCGGCGGCCGCCTCGGCACAGTCATCGCGCGGACGATCAAGTTCGTCTGCGGGGCCGGAGGACTCGTGGTGCTGGCGGCCTGGGAGTTCCCCGGTTCGGACCTCGCCCTGGCCGGGTTCGTCGTGCTCACCGTGCTCGGCGCCTTCGGGCCCGGTCATGCGGGCCTCGCGAACACGGTTGCCGGGCTCCGCGCCCACGGGGAGGGGGGCGCCGCATCCGAAGGCCCCCGATCCACGACATTAGAGTGAGCGGGACCACGTGGGCCGGGCCGGCCCGACCACTTTGAGAGGGCGGATGAACATGGGGCGTTACGACGGACGAGTCGCGATCATCACCGGAGCTGCCCGCGGCATCGGCTTCGGCGTCGCGCAACGGCTCGCCTCGGAAGGCGCTTCGGTCGCATTGGTGGACCTGGACGGGCCGGCGGCCGCCGAGGCGGCGGAACGGGTCGAGCTCGCAGCCGGTACCCGTGCGATCGGTCTGGGGGCCGACGTCACCTCGGCCGCTGCGGTCGAGGCCGCGATCGATCAGGTGGTGGGTGAACTGGGCCGGCTCCATGTGCTGGTGAACAACGCCGGAGTCACCCGGGACAACCTGCTGTTCAAGATGACCGAGAGCGACTGGGACACGGTCATCGACGTTCATCTCAAGGGAGCCTTCCTGACCTGCAAGGCGGCTCAGGGACATTTCGTCGCCCAGAAGTACGGCAAGATCCTGAACATCTCCTCCGTCTCGGCCCTCGGCAACCGTGGGCAGGCCAATTACTCGGCCGCCAAGATGGGAATCCAGGGCTTCACCCGGACGCTGGCTATCGAACTGGGACCGTTCGGCGTCAACGTGAACGCGGTGGCTCCCGGGTTCATCGCCACCGAGATGACCGATGCCACTGCCGTCCGGTTGGGCCTGGATGTCGATGAGTTCCGCCGGCTCAATGCTGAGGCGAACCCGGTGAAGCGAATGGGTGAGCCGGACGACATCGCGGCCGCCGTCGCGTATCTGTGTGCCGACGAGGCCTCATATGTGACCGGTCAGACGCTCTATGTCGACGGTGGCTTCAAACTCTGAGCGCGGGCCACACGTCATTCTTTGAATGTCACGAGGGCGCGCCTACCTGATTGTGGGCGAGGACGACCCCACACTGGTGAGGCCCAAATCGGACATCCAGGAAGTGAACGGAGACCCGCGTGCGTCGCCTGCCCGTTGTCATCGCCCCGTTGTTGGCCACCAGCCTGTTGCTGGCTGGTTGCGGAGGCAAGGACGAGAAGAAGTCGGCCGAACCGACACCGTCCGTATCTCCGACCGCCGCGCCCGAGCCGATCCTGAACCCGCTCACCGGGGCCGAGGTCAAGCGGTTGCCCAAACATCCGGTGATGGTGGTCAAGGTCGACAACGTCGCTGCGGCCGCCCCCCAGCAGGGCGTCGGACAGGCCGACATGGTGGTCGAGGAACTGGTCGAGGGCGGCTACACCCGACTGGCCGGGTTCTACTACTCCAAGCTTCCCGAACTGGTCGGTCCGGTGCGCTCGATGCGAGCCAGCGACATCGGCATCGTCAGCCCGGTGGGCGCCAAGATCATCACCTCCGGTGCGGCAAGTCAGACGATCGCCCGGATCCAGGGTGCCGGTATCCAGTTCTTCCAAGAAGGCGCCAAGGGCACCTTCCGCGACACCGGTCGACGTGCTCCGCACAATCTGATGGCCAACGTCCAGGAGATCGGGTCAGGTCTCGCCGAGCCCGAGAAGAAGGTCAAGAATTACTTCGCCTTCGGGGATGCGAGCGCGCTGCCGCGAGGCAAGAAGGCCAGCACCATCTCGGCCTCGTTCGGTGCCCGCACCACCGACTGGAACTGGGACGGCACCGCCTACCAGCCGCAGAACTCCTTCGAGGCGGATGACGATCAGTTCACCCCGGACACCGTTCTCGCCCTGACCGTCGAGATCACCGACGCCGGGTATCTCGACCCCTCGGGGGCGACCGTTCCGGAGAGCCACCTGCTGGGGCAGGGCAAGGGCGTGCTCTTTCACCAGGGACGCGCGCTCGCCGTGACCTGGAAGAAGGCCAAGGTGGACGGCACGATCACCTTGTTCAGAGGCAAGACCCAGATCGGAGTGCCGGCAGGCAAGACCTTCGTAGAGCTGGTCCCGAAGGATCAGGGCGGCGTCACCTTCCAGCCCTGATTGTCCCGCTGATGAGGCACTTGTGTGCCTCATCAGCTGCCGGTGAGGGGGCACCTATGTGCCTCTTCACCGGGAGATGGGGGTCTAGGTCAAGCTTGGGTGGTGCGCTGTCCGATCTGGGCCAACTCGTGCAGATGGGCCGGGAGGTCGACGGGGACCTCGGTCAGCGCCTTGATGCCCGCCAGGATGAAGCCGATCGCTGCCTGAGCGTTGTCGGCTGCCTTCTCCGGGTTGTCGCTGGCGGCGATGGACGCGCCGGCGGCCGTGATCGCACCGAAGAAGATCCGGCTGAAGGTCAGCTTCATGTCCTCGTCGAGTTCCCAGGTGCCGGCGGTGAGCACCGACTGGATGATCTCCAAGACGTTGTTGAACGCCGAGCGCTCCTCCTGCTCGCGGTACCGCTCGTAGCCGAGCACCGCGGGCCCCTCCTGGATCACGATCCGCCGGTAGCGCGCGTCCTGCATCACCGACAGCAGCGCCCGTAGACCGGCATCCGCCATGGCCCACGGCTCCTCCTGCGTGGGCAGCGCCGCCTGAATCTGTTGGGCGGCATCGTTCTCGATGCGCTCGAAGACAGCCTCGAAGAGTGCCTGCTTGCCACTGAAGTGGTGATACAGCGCCCCTTTGGTGACGTCAGCGCCGGCGACCACGGC
>CAYNFY010000060.1:0-25607 GCA_964396585.1 uncultured Nocardioides sp. | reverse complement strand
GGCATACGTGGTGGCCGGGGACCGTGAGGTCCGGGTCTCCTCACCGGAGCGGGTCATCTATGAGTCCACCGACACGACCCCGCAGGTCACCAAGCTGATGGTGGCCGAGTTCTTCGCCACTGTCGGTGACGGGCTGATGCGGGCCCTGGGCGAACGGCCCACTGCCTTGGAGCGGTGGACCTCGGGCTGGCGTCCGGGGATGAAGTTGGGCACCGGACCGTTCGACAAGAACGCCGACGGCTTCTACCAGAAGCGGGTGCCCAAGGGAGCGCCCGACTGGGTAGAGACGGTGCGGATCACCTTTCCCTCGGGGCGAACCGCCGACGAGATCTGCCCCACCGAGGCCGCGGTCCCGGTATGGGCGGCGCACATGGGCACCCTGACGTTCCATCCGTGGCCGGTACGCCGTGCCGACGTGGACCGGCCCGACGAACTGCGGATCGACCTCGACCCGCAGCCGGGCACCACCTTCAGCGATGTGGTCCGGGTGGCCGGCGTGGCGCGCGAACTGCTCGCCGACCTCGGCATGGTCGGGTTCGTGAAGACCTCGGGCAACAGAGGCGTGCACGTATTCGTTCGGATCCGGCCGGACTGGGACTTCCTGCAGGTGCGTCATGCCGCGATCGCCTTCGGTCGCGAACTCGAGAAGCGCGATCCGCAGGTCACCACTGCCTGGTGGAAGGAGGAGCGGGGCGAGCGGATCTTCGTGGACTACAACCAGAACAACCGAGACCGCACCATCGCGTCGGCCTATTCGCTCCGCGCCCGGGCCGGGGCACCGGTCTCCACCCCGCTCACCTGGGACGAATTGTCGAAGGTGAGCGACCCAGGTGTCTTCAACCTGTTCACCGTCGCCGAACGGATGGTCGACCCGGCGGTGGGAGACGCCTGGGCGGCGATCGACGAGGTCGCCCACGACCTGGCCCCGCTGTTGGAGCTGTGGGAGGCGCAGCCGATCGAGCTCAACTTCCCACCGGACTATCCCAAGATGCCCGGTGAGCCGCCCCGGGTCCAGCCGAGCAAGAAGGTCGCCGAGCATTGGGACGAGGCAGGGAACCGGGTCGACGAATGAGCTGTGCCGCTGAGGTCAGAGGCCGGTGACGCCCTCGCCGTAGCCCTCGGACTGCTGGTCGAAGTTCTCATGCTCGACCAGGTGCAGCACCGGAACGTCGAGCTTGCGTCGGGCCTTGGAGGTCCAGTCGGTGTGGAAGAACTCGGCCACGACATGGGGGTTGGTCAACACGATCACCTCGCGGGTGTCGATCTGCCGGACCGCAGATCCCAAGGCGTCGATGACGTCGCCGGAGACCACCCGTCCCTCGGCCTTGGCGCCGGTGGCTCGCAGGTGAGTCAGCGCCCGGGTGAGGTTCTCCTCGCACTTCCTACGGTCCTCGGACTCCAGTGAGGCCAACTCGTCGACGTCCACGGGTGGGATACCGACCGACAGTGGGTCTCCGGTGGAGAGGGCGCCCATCGCGGCCTCGACCCGCTCTGCTGAGTGGTCCATCGGGATCAGCACGTGGTAGACGACCTGATCGGCGATCTCGTCGTGCAGCGAGTGCACACGGTTCGCGTCGCCGCTCGAGAGGCCGCCCTCGACCAGCAGCACCACATCGTAGGTACCCAAGCCGTCGGTGATGTCGTCGTTCATGTCACGTCTCCTTGATCGACTTGCCTCGACCCCGGCGCACGCCGGTGAGTCCATCGTATTCGTACCACCGTCGGATCGTGCCGTACGAGTCTGGATTCGTCGCCGTGTCCGAGGAAGGCTCAGCCACCCAGGATCCGGGCCAGATCGTAGGAGGCGACCTCCTCCAACTGTTCGAACCCACAACTTGCTGGATCCCGGTCGGTACGCCAGTGCTTGAACTGGGCGGTGTGCCGGAACCGCCTCCCCTCCATGTGGTCGTACTTCACCTCCAACACCCGCTCAGGACGTAGCGGCGTGAAGCTGAGGTCCTTGCCGGCGCTCCAGCGGCTCTGGGTGCCCGGCACTCGGTCGGGGTTCGCGGTGAGGAACTCGGCCCAGTGCCCCCAGGGGTGTTCGGCCAGGTCACAGACCAGGGGCTGGAGTTCGGCCCAGAGCTCGGCGCGGCGGGAGGCGGTGAATGAGGCGGAGACGCCGATGTGTTGCAGGATCCCCTCCGCGTCGTACAACCCGAGCAGCAGGCTGCCGAGCAGCGGCTCCTCGGGGGTGGAGTTCTTGTGCGGGCGCATCCCGGCTACCACCACGTCGGCGGTGCGCTCGTGCTTGATCTTCAGCATGCTGCGCGAGTTGGGGGAGTAGGGGGCTGAGAGCTGCTTGGCCATCACCCCGTCCAGGCCGGCGCCCTCGAATGCGGAGAACCAGGCCTCGGCCTCGTCGGGATCGGTCGTGGTGCGCGTCAGGAAACATGGACCGTCGCCACCCTGTAGGTGAGCCAGTGCCTGCTCCAGGGCGGCCCGACGCTCGCTGAAGGGACGCTCCAACCAGGACTCGTCGCCCAGCGCCAACAGGTCGAAGGCGACGTAGCCGGCGGGGGTCTCGGTCGACAGCTTGGTGATTCGTGAGGCGGCCGGATGGATCCGCTCCTGCAGCACCTCGAACTCCAGGCGGTCTCCGATTGCCACGAAGATCTCACCGTCGAGTACGCATCGTTCGGGGAGTTGGGCCCGCGCCGCCTCGACCACTTCGGGGAAGTAGCGGGTCAACGGCTTCGTGTTGCGACTGGCCAGCTCCACCGTGTTGCCGTCCTTGAACAGGACGCACCGGAAGCCGTCCCACTTCGGCTCGAACGAGTATTCGTCGCCGCGTGGCACGCCCTTGACCGCCTTGGCCAGCATCGGTTGGACGGGCGGCATCACCGGAAGATCGAGTTCGGCCATGTCGGTGAGCCTAGGGGTTCGCCGACGGCTCCGGGAAGGCGATGGGCGTTCACCATGCTGTTCGATCGCGCCAGTCGGTGGCCCGGAGTGCACATTCGCCCGCCCGGCATCGTAGGCTGACCCAGCACAGCCCCCAGGGGCTGATCCCCGGTTGGTCTGCCGGCAGGGCCCGCCTGACTTTGAATCAGGATTAGCGACGTAGGTTCGACTCCTACCCGGGGAGCACAGGACACGAGTCATCGTGTCGCTCGGAATCGGGTTCCCGTTCACCGACCGGCAGGTACCGCCCCCGACCGGGAGGTCAACCGATAGAGTCGGGCGAATGGGTGAGGAACACGTGTCCCGAGTGATCCGTCGAGTGCTCAACCCCACTCAGGCGCAGGACTACAAGAAGTTGATCGACGCCGCCATCGCGTTGGCCACCGAGGGTGGGTATGACGCGGTGGACATGCGGGCCGTGGCGGCCCAGGCCGGGATGTCGACGGCCAAGGCCTACCAGTTGGTCGGTGCCAAGGACCAGATGTTGCTCGAGGCGTTGATGAGCCTGGGTGAGGTCACTTCGGTCGGAGTCCACAAGCACCCGCCCGTCGGTGAGACCCCGGGTGCCCGGCTGAGGGCAGCCGCCCGCCAGACCCTGACCAAGGTGGGGCAGAACCCCCAGTTGTACCGCGCTCTGTATCGGGCCTACGTGTCCAGCACCCCGAGCCTGGGTGAGGTCAGTGGCAGCGACGGCTTCGGTCCTGGTCGGGCCGAGTGGATCGGCGTGGCCCTACTGTCCGGTGACCTGGCCGGGCACACCGAGGAGGACCTGGCCGACATCGCAGCGGTGGCCGCCACGCTCTTCCTCGGATCCATGGTGGCGGTCGCCGCCGGGCGCGATGTCGAAGAGGCTCTCGGGATCCTGGACAGCGGTATCCGTCTGCTCCTCGGAGACTGACGGGCCAGCAGATCGTGGGGAAGCAGGTCGCCGCCTGCGTCGCCGCACGATCCGCCGGTCAGACAGCGTGCTTAGGCCAGGAAGCGTTCGCGGCCGTTGCGGTGGAATTCGGCGATCAGGTCGGCCTTGTCCGCCTCACTCATCAACTCGTACCGGGGCTCACCCCTGCCCTCCCAGCGGTAGACCGGGTCGTCGCAACGCCACCCCTGGTAGCGCAGCTCGGTCTTGCTCAGCTTGTTAGACCCGGTCGTGGGGAGTTTGTGGGAGTGCCGCACGAATCGTGGCGCCCCCTTGGTGCCCAGGTCCTCCTGGGCGGCGAGGACAGCCGGTAGGGCCAGGTCCTCGAAGTCGACCTGCTCCGCAGTCTCCAGCGCCACCATCACCTGATCCCCGCTCTGCGGATCCGGGACGGCGAAAACGGCCGCGGCCAGCACGTCGCGGTGGCGTCGGATGATGCGCTCGATCTGAAGGGAGGAGATGTTCTCCCCATCCACTCGGATCCAGTCTCCCGATCGGCCGGCGAAGTAGATGAACCCCTGCTCGTCGATGTAGCCGAGGTCGCCGGTCCAGTACCAGCCGTGCCGTACCCTTTCGGCGTTGGCGGCCGGGTCGTTCCAGTACCCCTCGAAGGCGGCCGCTCCGGTCTTGTTGACCATCTCGCCGATCGCCTCGTCGGGATTGGTGACCCGGCCGTACCTGTCGACTCGAGCCGGGGCGCAGTCGGTCAGCTGCTGTGGATGCACGATCGCGATCCCCTCGTGGGCCGGTCGCCCCATCGCGGTCACCGGCGCATCGGGAGCCCGGGCGATCGAGCCGGCACCTTCGCTGGAGCCGTACCCCTCGATGAGCTCGCAGCCGAAGCGTTCGAGGAACCGGGCCCGGTCCTCGGGCGAGGCCTCGGTACCGAACGCGTGGGTCAGACGGTTGTCCAGGTCGTGCTCGGTGGGATCGGTGGCCAGTACGTAGCTGATCGCCTTGCCCACGTAGGTGAAGAACGTCGCTCGATGCTGCCGGACCTCGGGCAGGAATCGGGAGGCGCTGAACCTCTCGGTGAGGGCGATGGTAGCCCCCACGGTGAGCGCCGGAGCCAGCAGCGACATCAGCGCGTTGCCGTGGAACAGCGGCATCGGGCAGTAGCACACGTCCTGACGGGTGATCGTGTACTTGGTGCGGTTCATCTCGCCCAACGCGGCCAGTCGACCCTGGGAGCAGATGGCGGCCTTGGAGCGCCCGGTGGTGCCGGAGGTGAGCAGGAGCAGCATCCGGGTCTCGGGAGTCACTTCCGGATCCATCGACGCCGGGGTCCGCGCTACATCAGCCAGTAGCTCCCGGTAGGCGGGGGAGTCGATCTCGTACACCTCCTCGGGGGCTACTCCGGTGTCCAACCCGGCCAGCAACCCTCGGCCGTTCAGGTCGGTGATGATGAGGTCGCACTCGGTGTGACGGATCTCGGAGGCGAGACCCTCCCCGCGCTTGGTGGAGTTGATGCCGACGATGGTGCAGCCGCTGAGCGCTGCCGCGCCGATCCAGAAGATGAACTCTGGGACGTTCGGCAGCAGGATCCCGACATGCAGACCGCGTTCGGGGTGGCGCGACTTGGAGCGCAACAGGGTGGCCCTGATGCCGCACTCCTCGATCACCTCGTGCCAGGCCCACTCGCGCTCGAGCGTGCGCAGGCCGGGGTGGTCGTCGTGAGCTCTTGCCATCAGTAGGGCGGCAATGGTGGTGCTTGGCAAGTGCTTGCTCCTTCTGTGTACGGAAACTTCTAGGGATATGTATAGATACGTGCTTAGATACATGTCCAGAGTCTGTTCTGACCAATTTCGAACTGGGAGATCACATGGATCTGCGTGAAACGCCCGAGCAGTTGGCGTTGCGCAGCGAGTTGCGGGAGTACTTCCACGACCTGCTGCCCGAGAAGGAGCGACGTGAGGCCTGCCATGCGCAGGTGGGTGGCCCCCGATTCAGGGAGATCACCAAGAGGCTGGGGCAGGACGGGTGGCTGGGGATCGGCTGGCCGACCGAGTATGGCGGACAGGGCCGCTCGATCGAGGACCAATACGTCTTCTTCGATGAGTTGCAGCGCGCCGGCATCCCCTTCCCGTTCGTCACGGTGAACACGGTAGGGCCGACCCTGATGGCCCACGGCAGTCAGGCGCAGAAGGACCGTTACCTGCCCGGGATGCTGGCCGGTGACATCGTCTTCTCGATCGGCTACACCGAGGCTGAGGCTGGGACCGACCTGGCCAGCCTACGGACCCGTGCCGTCCCGGACGGCGCCGGTTGGCGGATCGATGGCGCGAAGGTTTTCACCACCGGCGCGAACACCGCTGACTACGTGTGGCTGGCCGTGCGCACCGACCAGGAGGCGGTCCGCCAGCGGGGTATCTCCATCATGATCGTGCCTACCGCGGCCGAGGGCTTCTCGTGGACCCCGATCCACCTGGTGGCCGGGAATTTCACCACCTCGACCTACTACCACGACGTCGCGGTGCCGGCCGAGGCGCTGGTCGGCGAGTTGAACGGTGGGTGGTCCCTGATCACCACTCAGCTCAACCATGAGCGGATCGGACTGGCCGCGGCCGGTGGCCGGATGGTCGAACTGTGGCATCAGGTTCTCGACTGGGCCCGTACCTGCGGTGTTGCCGAGCATGCCTGGGTGCGGCGCGATCTGGCTGAGTGTCGCGCTCGTCTGGATGCGATGGAGCTGTTGAACTGGAAGATGACCGCCGCCGTGGCCCAGGGCACGCTGCGGGGTGCCGAGGCTGGGGGCGCCAAGATCTATGGCACCGAGACCCAGATCGAGGTGCAGCGCGCGCTGCTGCGGGTGCTCGGCGCCGGCGGCCGGTACCGACCCACCTCGCGGGCCGCGGTGCTTGCCGGCGAGGTGGAGCAGATCTCGCGGCAGGGCATCGTGAACACCTTCGGCGGTGGGGTGAACGAGGTACTGCGGGACATGGTCGCGACCATGGCACTGGGCCTGCCACGCGCGCCGAGGTTGGCCGGGTGACCCGGGAGCAGTCGGTGGACGACCTTGACCCGACCGACCTGGTCGACGCGCACGTCCATCTGCAACGTGACGAGGCGCATGGCCAGGAGCTGTGGGAGTACTTCCTTGGGCGCACCCCGCAGGTCGGGTACGCCAGCACGCCGCCCAGCCTGGGCACCTCCGAGGAGTACCTCGCGGTGATGGACGAATACGGGATCCGGCATGCCAACATCTTGATGTTCACCTGGTCGGGCCGGTATCTACGAGACGGGATGCGACTGCTCACCGATGACGCATCGGCCCGGGCCCAAGGTCTGGCCGAGCTGACCGGGCGGATCGCCGACCGGGTCCGGGCCAACAATCGGTGGGCGGGTGAGTTGTGCCGACGTGAGCCACGCCTCTCCTGGTTCTGCGGCATCGACCCGGTGGTCATGGACCGTGACGCGCTCCTGGCGGACCTGGACCGCAGCCGCGCCGAGGGGGCCGTGGGAGTCAAGGTGGTCTTCTACGACCTACGTATCTCGCCGACCGATCCCCGACTCCAACCGGTGTACGAGTGGTGTGCGAGCACCGGGCTCCCGTTGCTCAGTGAGGGAGGGCACACCCCGTCCTCGTGGGGGAGTCCCGCCGACTTCGAGCCGGCACTGCGTGCCTATCCCGGGCTCAGGCTCGTCTTCGCTCATCTGGGGCACTCCGAACGGTTCGGGTGTGGCAGCGATGCCGAGGTCGCCAGATTGGCCCGCACCTACGGGCGGGTCTGGACCGATGTGTCGATGCGGCTCGAAGAGGTTGCTGCCGGATCCGTGACGCCCGAGGCGTTCGTGGCGCAGGTGCGCTCCATCGGGTCGGACCGGGTGATGTTCGGCAGCAACTATCCGATCAGCGAAGCCCTCGATTCCCACGGGACGGTCGAGGTCGATGGCCCGCAGACGGTTCGGCTGCGCACCGCGCTCGATGTGCTGGCCGAGCTCCCCCTCACTGAGTCGGAGTTGGCCGATCTCAGGGGGCGCACCTTCCGCTCGCTGATCGGGTCTCTCGAGTGCGGAATAGAGATATCTCCAAACTAGTTTTGGAGATGTGTCGATTTTGACTCCAAAAGTCGCTACTGTGACCAGGGCCACCCGGATGGACCGGTGTGGTGGACGCGGTCGATGCCGGCCGAACTCGGGACGACCGCACGTCGCGCAGCGCGTCTGAATCCCCCCTCGACTCATCTGAGGAGAACCTCTTGAAGAAGCACATGGCACTGCTGGCCGTAGGAGCGGTCGTGCTCGCCACGGCGGCGTGCGGCAGCGACAGTGACGGCGGTGGCTCAGGAGAGGGATCGGCCTATCGGGTCGTCTTCTCCGGCGCGGTCAACGACTCCGGTCCACTGGGCGACACCGCCAAGACCGCACTGGCCGCGGCCAAGGCGGGGGTGGTCGACATCAACAAGAAGGGCGGTGTCGACGGCCACCAGGTAGAAATGCAGGTCGTCGATGACAAGGGCGACCCGACCGAGGCTCTCACCAAGTTGCGTGAGGTCCTGGCGAAGGACAAACCCGACCTGTACCTGGCCTCGGGCCCGAGCACGGTGTCTGCCGCCGTGTTGCCCGTGATCACCCAGAGCAAGGTGCTCTCGTTCAACATCGCGCCGACCGCGGACTCTACTGATCCCACGAAGTTCCCGTACAACTTCGACCTGGCGCCCAACCTGGTCAGTCTTGCCCAGGGCCCCGTGGCCTGGGCCAAGGAGAACGGGTACGGCTCGGTGGGAATCATCCACTCGAGCAGTCCCGGCGGCGAGCTCTACGCCTCGACCTGGCCCGACCTCTTCGAGGCCGATGGGATCAAGGTCACCGCGAACGAGGAGTACGACGTCGCGGCGCTCGACATGACGCCACAACTGGAGAAGGTCAAGGCCACCAACCCCGACGCACTGGTCATCGACGGCTACGGTGCGCCGGTCGGGTACGTGCTTCAGGGACTGCAGAAGATCGGCTGGGATGTGCCGATGATCGGCAACGGGTCGGTGGCCTCCACCAGCCTGATGGTCACCGAGAAGCCCGAGGGGCTGGTGGGCACTCCCGATGTCAAGAACCTGGCCGTCACCGTGATCGCCAGCGCGCAGCGTAACGACAGCGCCACTCGGGTCAACGACGCCGTCGCGCAGATGGCGAGTCAGGGTGAGCTGAAGAGCAGCCTGATGACGGCGTTCCATTACGACGCCCTCTTCCTGGCGGCGGCTGCGGCCGAGTCGGCCGGATCCACCGATCCGGCCGAGATGGCCAAGGCACTGGAGGACAGCACGGTCACCGAGGGCGCCGACACCGCGGTCATCCCGCACTACGCCTACACGGCGGAATCACACGGATTCGACGTGGAAACCGAGGCGCTCGCCTTCGTGGCGCCGTCGGTGATGACCAACGGACAGTTCGCAGCATCTGAATGAACCCGACCGGGTGGGAGCGACGTGTCTCCCACCCGGTGTCCGTTCCAGCCGGAGGCGGAACGGTCCGACCCACACCCGGAAGGCCTGCTCCATGACCCTGCTCTGGGGAGCTCTCGCCCTCGGCGCCATCTACTCGATGGTGGCCGTCGGCTACAACATCGTGTTCATCTCGTCGGGGACGTTCAATTTCGCCCATGCACAGCTGATGATGCTGGGAACGTTCCTCGCCTATGCGGGGCTGGTCACCTTCGGCTGGCCGGCCGCTCTGAGCGGACTGCTGGCCGCGCTGGTGGTGGGGCTGGTCGCCTGGCTGGAGGAGCGGATCGCCGTACGACCGGTGCTCGACCACCAGACACAGTTGGTGACCACCCTGGGCGTGGGGACCATGCTGACCGGGGTCAGCCAGGTCATCTGGGGCGGTAACCCGCACAGTGTGCCGTTCTTCGGTGGTGACCAGATCGTGAACCTCCTCGGCGGTCGTGTGTACCGGGTCGAGCTGGCGCTGGTGATCACCGCTGTCGTTCTGGTGGTCGTGCTGAGTCTGTGGATGCGTCGCAGCAATCTGGGCCTGCTGCTGCTGGCCTTGTCGGAGGATCGTGAGGCGGCCGTATTGTGCGGGGTCAACGTGTCCCGGCTGATCTCTGGCGCCTTCGTCTTCTCGGGAGTGCTGGCCGGTGCCCTCGGGCTGCTGATCGGGCCCAAGACGTACGCGGTCGCCAGCCTGGCCGCGTCCCTGGCCGTGATCGGCTTCGTCGCCATGGCCCTGGGCGGCATCGGCTCCCTGGGCGGGAGCCTGATCGGTGGTCTGGCCGTCGGCCTGGTGGTCACCTTCAGTGCCCGATACTTCGGCGCCGAGTACAGCAACCTCAGTGTCTTCCTGCTCCTGATGGCCGTCCTACTGGTCCGGCCGCAGGGCATCTTCGGCCGGATGCCGGAAAGGACGGTCTGATCATGATGCGGACAACATGGTGCTCCCTGCGCACCGGCCCGACCTGGCTCGTACCGCTGGCGCTGGCCGCGGTACTTATCTTCCTGCCACAACTCGGCGCGGACTACGCATTCACCCGCCAGGTGCAGCTGATGTGTCTGCTGGCCCTGGTCGCCAGCGGGCTGAACCTGAGCTATGGCTACGGGGGCCTGCTCGCCTTCGGGCAGGTGGCGATGTACGCCGCAGGCGCCTACACCGCCGGGATCCTGGCGACACACGGCCACACCGACATCCTGGTGCAGATCGTCGCCGCGGGAGGGGTGGCGCTGGTGATCGGCCTGGCCACCGGGATCCCCGGCCTGCGACTCGGGGGCTGGTCGTTGGCGATGACCTCGTTCTTCCTGGTCCTGATGATTCCCGATGTGGTCGTCATGCTGGGCGACACCGGTGGCGGGCGCAACGGACTCAGCGGCATCCCCACTCCGACCATCCTCGGCAGGACCATCGAGCTTGACCAGATCTACCCGCTCATCGTGCTGGTCACGATCGTCTGGTTCGTGCTCTTTCGCAACCTGGTGATCTCCCGCCATGGCGTCGCCTTCCGGGTGCTCAAGCAGAGTCCGGTCCTCGCTGCGTCCAGCGGGATGGCCGTGGCCCGTACCAAGTTGACCTGCTACGCCATGGGTGCCGTACCGGCCGGCCTGGCCGGTGCCCTGTTCGCCAACCTCGACGGGTATGTCTCCCCGGCCGCCTTCACCTTCACCGCGGCCACCGCCGTGCTCGCATCGTCCGTACTGGGTGGCGCCGCCAGCGTGTACGGAGCCGTGGCGGGAGCTGCCGTGATCCAGTTCGGGCCGAACCGGGCCAGTGAGTTCATGGAGTACACCCCGATCGTGTACGGCGCGTTGTTGGTGATCGGCGGGGTGTTGCTCTCCGGTGGCCTGGCCGGCCTGTGCCAACGATTCGTCACCCGGGTCGATCGTTGGGCCGGTGTGGACCTGTACCGGGGTCTCGGTACCGGCGCCGATCGGACCCCGGCGCCAACCGGTCCGGGGGTCAGCCTGTCGGTCAGCGACCTTTCGAAGTCGTTCGGCGGCAACAAGGCTCTGGACGCTGTCGGGTTCGAGGCCCGACCTGGCGAGGTCACGGCGCTGATCGGGCCGAACGGTTCGGGCAAGACCACGCTGCTGAACATGGTCAGCGGGTTCTACCGTCCCGACCGAGGAACGATCCTTCTGGGTGAGCGAGACGTCACCCACACCGGGTCGCACAGGGTGGCACGCCTCGGGGTCGCCCGCACGTTCCAGACCCCCAATATCCCGACCGGGGTGAGCGTCGTGGAGGCGGTGACGGCCGGGCGCTACAGCGCCGAGGGTGCCGGCCTGATCGGACTCCTCGGGTCCATGTTCCGCACTCCCGGGTTCCGTCGGACTGCACGTCGTGATCGCGAGGCGGCACTCGACGCCCTAGCCCGGGTCGGACTGCTGGAACTCGCCGGACACGAGGCTGCGGCATTGCCCCTCGGTACCCGCAGACTCCTAGAGCTGGCCCGGGCACTCGCCTCGTCCCCGACCGTCCTACTGCTTGACGAGGTGGCCTCCGGTCTCGATGAGGATGAGGTGGCTCGCCTGTCTCAGATCATCACGAGCATCAGTAAGGACGGGCTGACCGTGGTTCTGGTCGAGCACAACTTCCGCCTGGTGACCAGCATCGCCGACCGGATCGTGGTGCTGGCCCGGGGCCAGATCATCGCCGACGACGTTGCGAGCGTGGTGGCCACCAACGAACGCGTGCTGAACGAATACCTGGGTGGGGCCGCAGAATCCAGCGACCCGGCAGCGGGAGCGGATCTGACCGTCACCACGTCGAATGGAGCCGAGGGATGAGTACTTCGATGACCGACGTCGCTCTGCAGGTTGAGAACCTACGCGCCGGCTGGGGCGACCTGACCGTGGTGTGGGATCTCAGCTTCAGTGTGCGACGTGGTGAGATCTGTGCCCTGCTGGGCCGAAACGGTGCCGGGAAGACCACCGCGGTCCGGGCGATCTCGGGTCTCAACAAGGCCACCACCGGGACCATCCGACTGGGTGATCGTGACGTGACCCAGACTCCCGGTCACGAACGAGTACGCCTGGGGCTGGGGCACGTCCAGGAGGGCAAACGCGTCTTCCATCGACAGAGTGTGGAACGCAACCTGGTGGTGGGCGCCTATCCGGCCCGGCTGGGCAAGCGGGCCTTGGCCGAGCGACTGGAACAGACCTACGACCTCTTCCCGATCCTGGCCGAACGTCGCCTACTGGCGGCGGGGTCCATGTCTGGAGGCCAACAACAGATGCTGGCCATCGGTCAGGCCCTGATGGCGCAGCCTGAGGTGCTGATCCTGGACGAGCCATCGGCCGGCTTGGCGCCCGCCATCGCCTATGAAGTGCTCGATCATGCCCGGAGGCTGCGGGCCGAGGGGCTGGCGGTGCTCCTCGTGGAGCAAGCCGTCGAGACCGCGGTCCGGGTGGCCGACCACATTGTGGTGATGGACGTGGGACGAGTGGTGCTCAACGGTGCGGTTGCCGAGGTGGGCAGCAGCGAGGCGCTGCGCGAGGCCTACTTCGGCCGGGTCGAGTCATGACCACCGCGGTTTCCGGGCCGGGCTCGGACCTGGGCCTGGCCGGCCGAGTGGCGGTGGTGACCGGAGGATCTCGTGGAGTGGGCGCCTCGATCGTGGCCCGACTACGGGGTGCCGGAGCGATGGTGGTGGCCGCCGATGTGCTGCCGACAGGGACCGGAACGCCGGAACCGTCTCCACAGACGGCGGCCGAGATCGGTGACGTGGTGGCCCGTCGGCTCGACGTCACCCGCAGTGATGAGCACGAGCGGCTGGCGAACTGGGTCGTGCAGCAGTACGGCCGGCTCGACATCTGGGTCAACAATGCTGGGATCTTTCCCTATGACGAGGTGCTCGAGATGGATGACGACGCCTGGCATCGGGTGCTGGCGGTCAACCTCGACGGCACATTCTACGGCGCGCGGGCGGCCGGATCGGTGATGACCCGACAGGGCCACGGAGTGGTGGTCAACATCGGCTCGGCGTCCGGCAGCCGGGTGGCTGCTCCCGGCCGGGCCCACTACGCCACCAGCAAGGCCGGGGTGGAGTCGTTGACCAGGGCACTGGCCCGAGAGTTCGGGTCTTCCGGGGTACGGGTGCTGTGTGTGGCACCCAGTGCCGTGCGCACCGACGGTGCGGTGGCCCGCAGTCAGATCCCGGGGCCAGGGGATGCTCCCGATCCACTCGCCAGCTACGCCGCCACGCTGCCGCTGGGGCGAGTGGCCGAACCCGATGAGGTGGCTCGGGTGGTGCATTTCTGTGCCAGCGATATGGCCTCCTTCATGACCGGCAGCACGGTGTATGTCGATGGTGGCCAACTCGCGGTCTGAGCCCTCGGCCCCGGCGCGGGCGACCCATCACCGGGGTCGATCAATCCGGCTGAAGCGGTTCTTGTTGCCGGTACCGGAAGCCGAAACACTCGTCACAACCCCTTCACCTGGCAGCACCTTCCCCACTTGACCGAGAGGAACCCATGCCCTGCTACGCCATCGACGCGGTGGTCCCGGTAGTCGCCCCCGGCGCCTTCGTGCACCCCGATGCCGTCCTGATCGGGGACGTCCAGATCGCACCTGATTGCTATATCGGCCCGACCGCGAGCCTTCGGGGAGACTTCGGACGGATCCTGGTGGGTACCGGATCGAACGTCCAGGACGGGTGCGTGCTGCATGCCTTCCCGGGCCAGGACATGACCCTGCATCCGGGCAGCCACGTCGGCCATGGCGCGATCCTGCACGGCTGCACCGTGCATGCCGGCGCCCTGATCGGGATGAACTCGGTCGTGCTGGACGGTGCCGTTATCGAGAGCGGTGCCCTGGTCGCCGCCGGCACCGTGGTCCCCGCCGGTCTCGTCGTACCCGCAGGCCATCTGGTGGCCGGAGTGCCTGGCCGGGTGGTCCGAGAACTCGACGAGGAGTCCCGGGCCTGGCAGGCCAACGGGGTGCGCACCTACCAGGAGCTCGCGGTCCGCTCGTTGGCGGGAATGCAGCGAGTGACGCCGCTGGAGGCACCCGAGGTAGACCGGCCACGTATCCAGGCGACCGGCAGCGCGGCGAATTCTCTGCCCCTGCACCAACGACGTGAGAGGAACCGTCCATGACCCGACGACTCACCACCCGACTGACCGAGTTGGTCGGCATCGAGCACCCGGTGGTCTCCACCGGCATGGGATTCGTCTCCACCCCGCAACTGGCCGCCGCGGTCTCGAACGCAGGGGGGCTGGGGATCGTAGCGGCCGCGATGATGGACCGACACGAGCTCGAGCAGGCGATCGCGACGATGCACGAGCTGACCGATCGTCCCTTCGGCGTGAACCTTCGCTCCGATGCACCCGACCTCGCCGATCGTGCCCGGTTGATGATCGACGGGGGCGTGCGGGTGGCCTCGTTCGCTCTCGCCCCTGATCCGGCGACGATCGCCCGGTTCAAAGAGGCCGGACTGACCTGCGTTCCCTCGGTGGGTGCTCGCAAGCACGCGATCAAGGTGGTCGGCTGGGGTGCCGACGCGGTGGTCGTCCAGGGAGGCGAGGGAGGCGGTCATACCGGTCCGGTTCCGACCAGCGTGCTGTTGCCCGAAGTGGTGGACTCGGTCGACGTTCCCGTGGTCGCTGCCGGTGGCTACTACGACGGGCGCGGACTGGTCTCGGCACTCTCGTACGGAGCCGAGGGCATCGCGATGGGCACTCGGTTCCTGCTCACCCAGGAGAGCCCGGTACCCGACTCGGTCAAGCAGGACTACCTGGGCCGAGGGGTCACCGAGACGGTGGTCACCTCCCGGGTGGACGGACATCCCCACCGGGTGGTCCGTACCGAGATGGTCCGCGAGCTGGAGGCACAACGGGCCCTGACCCGCTGGCGCACGGCGCTGACCAACGTGGTCCGGTTCCGCAAGATGTCGGGCCAGAGCTGGCGGTCCATGGCCGGGCAGGGGATCCGGCTGCGCCGGGACCATCACTACGACCTGCAGCAGCTCGTGATGGCCGCGAACGCGCCGATGCTGTGTCGCGCCGCCATGGTCGAAGGGCGAACCGACGTCGGAGTGCTCAGCGCCGGGCAGGTGGTCGGTCTGATCGAGGACCTGCCCAGTTGCGCGGACCTGCTCACCCGCATCGTCGCCGAAGCACACCAGGTACTCGATCGATTGGAGAGCGTGCGATGAGCGCACCCACCCTGCCCCCGGGCCTGGGGCTGCTGACCGACAAGGTCGTGGTGATCACCGCGGCCGCCGGGACCGGGATCGGCGGCGCCACCGCTCGTCGGTTCCTGGCCGAAGGCGCCACCGTGGTGATCAGCGACATCCACGAACGACGACTGGCCGAGGCGGCCGCGGATCTCGGTGTTCTGGGTGTGCCCTGCGACGTGACCGGGGACGGCGCGTTCGAGCGACTGCTGGACGCGGTCGAGGCTGCCCACGGGCCGGTGGACGTGCTGGTCAACAACGCCGGACTCGGTGGCAACCAGCCGATCGTGGAGATGACCGACGACGAGTTCGATCGGGTCCTCCAGGTCAGCCTGACCAGTGCCTTCCGAGGAACCCGCGCGGCTCTGCGGCGGATGATCCCGCGCGGCACCGGTGCCGTGGTCAACGTGGCCTCGGTGACCGGGTGGCGTGCCGAGCACGGGCAGTCCCACTACGCCGCGGCCAAGGCCGGCGTGATGGCGCTGACCCGGTGCGCAGGCGTCGAGGCGGCCCCACACGGAGTGCGGGTCAATGCGGTCGCGCCGACCTTGGCCATGCATTCCTATCTGGCCAAGGTCAGCGACCCCGCGGTCCTTGAGCACTGGGCCTCGGTGCAACCGCAGGGGAGGGCCGCAGAACCCGCGGAGGTCGCCGACGTGATCGCGTTCCTGGCCAGCCGATATGCGAGCTACCTGTCCGGAGAAGTACTGAGCGTAGGAGCCCAACACCCATGAGCGATACCACGGAGACCCCCGATACCGACCGGGTCCGACTCGATGAGCAGGCCCGCCTGTTGGTGGATGCCCCCAACTTCGCGCACCTGTCCACCCTGATGCCCGACGGCTCGCCCAAGGTCGAACCGGTCTGGGTAGGCCGGGAGGGCGACGACCTGTTGGTGACCACCGACGCGAAGGCCCTCAAGGCCCGCAATATCGCCCGGGATGCGCGAGTCGCCCTGTCGATCGTCGACTTCGACAACCCGTACCAGCAGCTTCTGGTCCGAGGCACAGTTCGCGAGATCCGAGCCGATGAGGACCTCGCGGTGATGGATCGGATGTCGCGCAAGTACCTCGATCAGCCCTTCCCCCGCCGACGGTGGTCCGAGCGCGTCGTCTTCGTGATCGAGCCGACCACCGCGCGGTACTACGTATCCCCGCTCAAGGACCCCCGTACGCCGGTCCAGGACCTGTGACCGGCCCACCCCTTCATTCCCTCACCACCCAGCACCGGGCCACGGCCCCAGTACCAGGAGAGACACCATGACTGTCAGCCACACCATCGACGCCGACGGCATCGCCGTCGTCACCATGGACAACCCGCCCGTCAACGCGATCTCGGTCGCCGACACGTGGCGGCTGCGCGACATCTTCGCCGAGCTCAGCGCCAACCGCTCCGTGCGAGTGGTGATCCTGACCGCGGTAGGGCGCGGATTCAACGCCGGCATCGACATCAAGGAGATGCAGTCGGTCGACAGCTTCGAGTTCCTGCTCGGATCCGGTGCGGCCTGCTATGAGGCGTTCGACCAGATCTACCGGACCCCGGTGCCCGTGATCGCGGCCGTCAACGGATTCGCGATGGGTCTGGGGGTGGGCCTGGTGGGCAGCTGCGACATCCTGATCGCCTCCACCGAGGCCCGGTTCGGGCTGCCCGAGGTCGACAACGGAGCCCTCGGCTGCGCTTCGCACCTCGCCAAGCTGGTGCCGCCGTTCAAGCTGCGCCAGATGGTGCTCACCTGTGAGCCGGTCACCGCGGCCCAGCTGCACGAGTGGGGCAGCGTCTACAAACTGACCGCGCCTGAGGACCTGTTGGATGCCGCGCTGGAGACCGCGCGCTCGATCGCACGCAAGCAGGAGCGAGTGGTGCGGGTGGCCAAGGCGGCGCTGAACCAGATCGACACCTTCGACATGGAGAAGAATTACCGCTTGGAGCAGGGCTTCACCTACGAGCTCAACCTCTACGGCGACGGGGGCGAGGCCCGCGATGCCTTCGTCCGCGGTGAGCGGATCGTCACCCGATGAGCCAGGGTCGTCTGCTGGGCAAGGTCGCTCTGGTGACCGGTGCCGCGCGGGGCATCGGCGCTGCCACCGCGAAGGCGCTCGCTGCCGAGGGCGCCCAGGTAGTGCTGGCCGACAAGCGGGTCGAGCTGGGCGAGCAGGTGGCTGCCGCGATCGAGTCCGACTCGCCAGGCCGGGCCCGCTTCGTGGAACTCGACGTCACCGACGAGGACGACTGGAACTCGGCGGTGCGGGTCACCGAGGAGACCTTCGGTGGCATCGACGTGCTGGTCAACAACGCCGGTGTGATCCGGGTCCAGCCACTCGTCGACTGTGACGCCGCCACCTTCCGCAAGGTCCTGGAGACCAATCTGGTGGGCGCGTTCCTGGGGATGCGCGCGGTGGTCGAGCCGATGCGTCGCCGGGGCGGAGGGTCGATCCTGAACTTCTCCTCGGCCCAGGGGCTCGAGGGACGGCACGGGATGCCGGCCTACGCGGCGTCCAAGTTCGGAGTGCGGGGCCTGACGAAGACCACCGCGATCGAGCTGGGACCGATGGGGATCCGGGTGAACTGCGTGCTGCCGGGCCCGACCCGGACCGAGATGACCAACCGGCCCGGCTGGTCCGACTCCGACTACGACGCCATGTACGGCAAGTACCCGTTGGGCCGGATGGCACGTGCCGATGAGGTCGCCGCGATGTGCGTCTTCCTCGCCTCCGAGGAGTCGTCGTTCTGTACCGGCGGCGACTTCGTGGTGGACGGCGGCGTGACCGCCGGCAAGCCGAGGGACTGAGGATGACAGGCGAACCCGAACGGGCGCTGCCCCTGGCGGGACGGACCGCGGTCGTCACCGGAGGGGGCCGTGGGATCGGCGCGGCGCTCTCGATCGGGCTGGCAGCCGCCGGTGCGAGCGTGGTCGCGGTGGGCCGTACCGCCGGTCCCCTGGAGGAGACCTGCACGCAGATCCGTGATCTGGCCGGGCAGGCGGTGAGCGTGGTGGCGGACATCTCCGTCGCCGCTGACCGCGAGCGGATCATCGCGCAGGCCCTGGCCGAGTTCGGCCGACTCGACGTGTTGGTGAACAACGCGGCCGTGCTGCGTCCTCACGACACCCTCAGGGTCAGTGAGGCAGAGCTGGACGAGATCTTCGCGGTCAACCTCAAAGGCCCGGTGTTCCTCTCGCAACTGGCCTTTCCGCACCTGGCCGCGAACCAGGTCGGCAGCATCATCAACTTCACCGCGCTCGGCGCCTACCAGCCGATGGCCGGGATCGGGGCCTACTGTGCGGTGAAGGCCGCGTTGGTCAACTGGACCAGCACCATGGCCAAGGAATGGACCCCTCGCGGGGTCCGGGTCAACTCACTGGTCCCGGGGCCGGTTGGCACCGAGATGATCCTGCCTCGAGACGAGACCGCTCGGACCGGTTTCGTCGCGGAGATGTCGGCCCAGACCCTGGTCGGCAGGATCGCCGAGCCCGCCGACCTGGTGGACTCGGTCGTCTATCTGGCCGGCGACTCGTCGCGATTCATGACCGGTCGGTCCTTGTTCCTCGACGGGGGAATGCTGGCCTGATGCCACGTGATGCGCCGGTAACGGGCCCGGGCGGAGACCTCACGGTTCCGTCCGGGCTCGATCTGCGCACCCTGGAGTACTTCGTCACCGTGGCCCGGCTGCTCCACTTCGGCCGCGCCGCCGAGCAGCTCTATATCCGGCAGTCGACGGTGAGTCAGGGGGTACGTCGCCTCGAGGACCTGCTCGGCACGGAGCTCTTCGACCGGTCCACCCGTAACGTGACGCTCACCTCCTTCGGGCAGGCGTTCCTCCCCGAGGCGAGACAGGCCCTCGCCGCGGTGACCAGCGCCTTCCATCGTGGCCGGGCGCTCGCCGAGAGCGGCTCCGCGGAGATCGATCTGGGGTGCACGCCCGACCTCCAGGGCCGGATGGGTCCGGCGCTCGCGAGCGCGCAGCAACGCAGTCCCGGCACTCGGATCACCGCCACTTCGATGCCCACACCCGCGCAACTTCGCGAGCTGCGGGCCGGAACCTTGCATGCGGGCCTGTGCTGGGCGACGAATCCGGTGGGGGACCTGGACCATCTCGTGGTCGGCGGGGCCCGACTCGGTCTGGTGGTACCGGCGGGACACCCGTGGGCCTCCCATCGGGCGATCGGCTTCGCGGAGGCCGCCGGCGAGCCCCTGATCACTCAGCCCCGTTCCCTGGATCCGGGGCTCAACGAGCACATCCGACAGGCGATGGAGTCCACCGGGATTCCCTGGACCGTGATCGCGACCAGCTCAGGAGCCGACAACATCATCGCCCAGGTGCTCTCCGGCTATGGCGTCGCGATGGTTCTCGACCACTCGGAGAACTACCCGTCGACCGCGGGAGTGGCGTTGCTCCCGCTGAAGGGGCCCGGATCCTGGGTGGACCGGATCCTGGTCTGGCCCCGGCGGCCCCCGCGCAGTGCGCGGGCGCTACAGGACGCGGTGGTAGCGGCCTTCGCCCACGAACGTGACGCACGACCGGACCGATGATCAGCCGATCATCGGGTCCGGTCGTGCTCCGTTCAAGGCGGATCGGGCCGGCTCAGCTGCGATTGCGGGCCGCCATCGCCCGAGCGTCCAGGCCTCCCAGCGAGTCGGTGGAGGTCTCGGCATTGTGGGCATGCGCGAAGTGATGCATGCCGAACGCCATGTCCATGCCGGCCCGCAGCCCCTGCAGGTCCTCGGCCTGGTTCACCGTCCGCTTGGCCAGCGCCAACCCGAAGGCCGGCATCCGGGCAATGCGCTCGGCCAAAGTGTTCACCTCCTGGGTCAGCCCGGCTCGGGGCACCACCCGGTTGACCATCCCCAGCTCCTTGGCCCGGGCCGCGCTTACCGGATCCCCGGTGTAGAGCAGCTCCTTGGCCGCGCGTGGATTCATCACCCATGGATGGGCGAAGTACTCCACTCCCGGGATGCCCATCCCGACCACTGGATCGGCGAACGAGGCATCGTCGGCAGCGACGATGAAGTCGCAGGACCAGGCCAGCATCAGCCCACCGGCGATGCAGGCGCCCTGGACCATGGCGATCATCGGCTTGGGGATCTCCCGCCACCGACGACACATTCCCAGGTACACCTCCGCTTCGCGGGCCAGACGCTGGTCGCCGCCCACCCGGTCGACGTGGTCCCACCAGATGACCGCGCGGCGCTTGAAGCTCACGTCCACGTCACGTTCCGGGCTCCCGATGTCGTGGCCGGCCGAGAAGTGCTCACCGTGACCGTGCAGCACGATCACCTTGACGGTGTCGTCGTTCGTGGCCCTGGTGAACGCGTCGTCCAAGGCGTAGGTCATCGCGCTGTTCTGGGCGTTGCGGTAGCGCGGTCGGTTCATCCCGACCCAGGCCACGGAGCCCTCGGTGCGATAGCTGACCACCGGCTCGGGGCCGGAGGTGTTCTGTTTCATGTCGGTTCCTCGGATCTCATCGTCTTTCAACGGAAGGTCACCAGCCCTTCGGTCAGGGCGACGGAATCACCGGTACGCCCTGCGAAGGTGTGCTGTTCGTTCACGTCCCATACCTCCAGGTCCACCAAGTCCCCTGGGTAGACCGGAGAGGCGAAGCGGGCCTCCAGCCGGTGCAGGTCCGCGGGGTGGGCGCCGTACCGTTCGGCGATCGACAGGGTGGCTGCGGCCAGGGTGCACAGGCCGTGCAGCAGCGGCCGATCCAGTCCAGCGTGCCGCGCCGCCTCGGGCTGCACGTGGATCGCATGCTGGTCGCCCAGTAGCCGGTACAGCACTGCCTGGTTGGCCGCGGTCGGCAGCGTCAGCCGAGCACTCGGCGGGGTCGCGGGAGCGGGAGCGCGCCCCGGTCCACGAGCGCCGCCGAAGCCACCCGCGCCCGGCTGGAACAGAGACCAGGTGGTTGTGAAGTACTCGCATTCCACGATCACCTCCACGATCGCCGCCGCTCCCTTGTCCCAGACCTCACCGACCCGCGCCCATAGCTCGACCTCACCCTGGGCCGGCATCGCCGTCAGAGAGGTGAAGGACTGGGCGCCGTGCAGCGAGTTGGCGGGATCCACCGCTCCGTTGCCGCTGAGCACGTCGGGGGCCCACTGGGCCAGGGTCAGCCCGAAGGTCGGCAGCACCCTGAGCTGCCGCTCCCACACCAGGTCGAGTCGATCGGGTGGTGCCCCCACCGCCAGGGCGTACAGGATCGCGTCCCGGGGCTCCCACCCGACGGTCCGGCTTCCCAGGTCACGGCCCGCCCAGTCCTGCAGGCTCATCGGTCGCCTCCCAACAGCAAGCCGCTCGTGGGCACACCCGTCCCGGCGGTGACCAGGACGGTGTCCACCTGCTTGGGCGGCTGGTTGACCGAGGTGCCGCGCACCAGCCGCACGCCTTCGGCGATGCCGTTCATGCCGTGCAGGTAGGCCTCGCCCAGTTGGCCGCCGTGAGTATTCAGCGGCAATCGTCCGGTCAGATCCAGGTGTCCGTCGGCCACGAAGTGCCGGGCCTCGCCCGGGGCGCAGAACCCCAGCTCCTCCAACTGGGTCAGGACGAAGGGAGTGAAGTGGTCATACAGGATCGCGGCGTCCACGTCGTCGGGCCCTAGCCCGCTCTGGGCGAACAGTTGACGCCCGACCAGGCCCATCTCGGGGATCCCGACGATCTCGGGGCGGTAGTAGCTGGCCATGGAGTGCTGGTCGCGCCCCGATCCCTGGGCCGAGGCCACCACCACGGCAGGGGGGTGCGGCAGCGAACGGGCCCGCTCCACCGAGGTGACCACGACCGCCTGACCCCCGTCGGTCTCCTGGCAGCAGTCGAGCAGGTGCAGCGGATCGGCGATCCAGCGTGACTCCTGGTGCTCGGCCAGCGTGATCGGGCGCCCGTGGAACCAGGCCGCCGGATTCGTAGCTGCCCGGGCCCGGTCGAGCACGGCGATCCGACCGAAGTCAGTACTGCTGGCGCCGAACTCGTGCATGTACCGGCGGGCGAACATGGCCACCCAGGATGCGGGGGTGGACAACCCGAACGGGGTCACCCAGGAGAGCGCGGCCCGGTCGGGAGTGGTGTCGGCGATGCGGTGCCCCTGGCCCAGGCCGTAGCGGAAGCCGGAGCGTTCGTTGAACGCTCGGTAGGCCACCACCACGTCGGCCACCCCGGCATGCACGGCCAGGGCGGCCTGTTGCACGGTGCCGCAGGCGGCGCCGCCACCGTGTGGGATCCGGGAGAAGAAGCTCAGCTCACCCATGCCCAGGGCCCGGGCCACATGGATCTCGGAGTTGGTGTCGGCGGTGAACGTCACCATGCCGTCGACGTCCGCCGGGCTCAGCCCGGCGTCGCCGAGCGCGGCCAGGACCGACTCGCAGGCCAGCTGAAGCTCACTTCGCCCGGAGTCCTTGCTGAACTCGGTGGCGCCGATACCGGCGATGGCCGCGGCACCGGAGAAGTCGTTGCTCATGCCGAGGCTCCCTCGGTCGTGGGAAACACGAGCACCGCGCTGCCCCGGGCGTGGCTGCCGCGCGCGTTGTCCCCGGTGAACGACACGGTGACGGTGCGTGCTCGCGGATCCACCTCATCGACGCTGCCGGTGAGCCGCATGGTGTCGCCAGGATGATTGGGTATTCCGAGCCGAACCTTGAGCGATCGCAGCCGGGCCCTGGGGCCGGCCCACTCGCGCAGATGCCGCTCCACCAGTCCGTTGGTGGTGAGGATGTTCATGAAGATGTCCGGGGAGCCCTTGGCCACCGCCAGGTCCGGATCGTGGTGCACGTCCTGGTAGTCGCGGCTGGCGAGAGCCGTCGCGATGATCAGGGTCCGGGTCACCGGGATCTCCAGGACCGGAAGTTGCTGGCCCGTGGTCACCTCCGGCCAGTCCTGTGTCGGGTCGAGGTTCATGCTGACTCCTTTCCGGCGACGACGAGGTCGCCGAGCAACTCGAGTTCCTGGCCGGATCCGCCCAGGGTGGTGGCGATCTCCTTGCCCATGAGGAAGGCGCGGTGGACGGGATAGTCGACGTCGACGCCGATCCCTCCGTGCACGTGCTGAACGGCGTGCAGGACGTCCATGCCGCCCTGGTCGGCCCACCACTTCGCGACGTGGTCGGCACCGGAGTACTCACCGGCGTCGAGTTCGGAGACGGATTTCCACAGGCACACCTGCATGGCCTCCAACCAGATCCAGCTGTCCGCGAGTTGGTGTTGCACGGCTTGGAACCCGCCGAGCGGTCGACCGAACTGGTGACGCTGCGACAGATAGTCGGCAGCCATCGTGAGAGCACCGCGGCACACACCGACCTGCAGCGCCGTCAGGGCCACCCGGACCCGAGGCAGCAACCAGCCGAGGGGATCGGTCCCGACCACCCGTTGGGCCGGGACTCTCAGCAGCCGTAGTTCCGCTGCCTCGCTGTGTGAGGAGGTCGTGCCCGGCTCCCACTGGAGACCCGGTGCGTCGCTGCGGAGGTGGAACAGGGCCGGTCCGGAATCCGTCGTGGCGGAGACCAGGACGCTACGGGACCCGGTCCCGCCGGGCACCGCCGATTTCAGCCCGGTCAGCTCCCACCCACCACTGAACGGGTTCGCGATCGTCTTCGGGGCGGTCGGGTCGGGGTTCCCCGTCTCCTCCAGAGCCAGGGTGGTCCATCCCTCGGCATCGGGGGTCCGCGGGACATCGCGTACCTCGGCGGTCTCCGGGTGCGCCTCCAGGCACAGCGCGGCCAGTAGCGCCGGCCAGAGCGGCACCCGTGCCATGGCCACCCCCTGCTCGCCCAACAGCACGGTGAGCCCGGCTAGGCCCAGCTCGGAGCCGCCTACGCTGCCGGGCAGTGGGGCCGACAGCAGATCTGCGGCCGCGAGGTCGCGCCACACCTCGGGGTCGGGCCTTGGGCCCAGGTCGGATTGCCTCGCCGGCTTGGCGAACACATCGTGCGCCAGGGACTGCAGTGCGGTGAGGTCCTGGTCGAGTTGGAAGTCCATCAGTGTTCCTCGGAGTCGGGAGTCGGGGCCGGGCGGAAGGCCGGCAGAGTCATGTCCTCGCTGTGCTGCACCCACTCGAGGGTCAGTGGCATGCCGATCCGAACGTCGTCCGGAGCCACCCCGACCAGGTTCGTGACCAGCCGGGTGCCCTCGGTCAGATCGACGAGGGCGACCACCAGCGGGTACTCGAACCCCGGATGGCGGGGGTGGTGGTTGACCACGAAGCTGTGCAGGGTCGCGGTGCCCGCCGCCTCCTGGACTCCCCAGGCGAATGACTGGCATGACGGACAACTGGGAGCCGGGGGGTGGCGCAGTTCTGCGCAGTCGGTGCAGCGCTGGATGACCAGGCGTTGCTGTTGGGCGGCCGCGAACCAGAACTCGTTGTCGATGTTGACCGCGATCTCGGGTCGTTCGGGTCGCTCTGCGGCCGCGCTGTTCGCCGGCCGGTAGCGCAGGATGCGCCATCTTTGCCGAGCCACCACTTCGCCTGACTCGTCCCGGTACTCCTTGACGCTGCTGATGAAGCGTCCGATTCCCAGTGCGGTCTGCTTCTCGGCTGAGATCGACTCCACCACCTCACGAACGCTGAGCCGCTCACCCAGGTGCAGCTCCCGCTCGAACTCATACTCCGAGTCAGTGGCGACCACGGCCGGGTAGCCCCAGTCGGTCATCAGCGCGAAGAGGTCGTCGTAGCCGCGGCTGCTGCTGCGAGCCGCCGGGTCGGTTCCGGCCGCGTAGCCCAGCATCGTCCACGCCTGGGCCATCGCGGCGGGGGCCACCGGGCCGCGGCGCCCGGAGGCCTCGGCGCTCTCCTGTTCGAGATGGATCCCGCCGGGCATCCCCATCGCCTCGACCCAGTGTCGGATCATCGGCAGATTCACTGGGTCAGCGGCCGGTGACAGCGTGCGCAGCTCCCGCCCTATCCAGGCGTCCAGCACTGCCTGATCCGTGCTTGTCGTTGTATCCATGGGGCCTCGTTCCTCGTGTTGTGGCACTACTCTAGATATCGTATGGAGATGTCTCTACACAAGGGTAAAAGATAAATATGTTGATAGTTTGTAGTTAAATATGGGCAGGTATCATGCACGTGTGAGCGAATCTGCGCGGGCTACCGTCATCCATCGCGTCCTGTCTCCGGCCCAGGCCGAGACGAGGGCTCGACTGATCGTCCTCCTGACGAACCACTTCCGACCGTGCAGTACGTACTCGTCACCATCGCGGTCGATGG
>CAYNFY010000059.1:0-25827 GCA_964396585.1 uncultured Nocardioides sp. | reverse complement strand
TCCTGCTTGGGCGAGGACTCGACGAAGCCCAACTCGGCGACATCTTCGGCCAGCTTCTGCAACAAGCGGAAACCCAGTTCGGGGCGGTGCTGCTCGCGGCCACGGAACATGATGGTGATCTTGACCTTGTCGCCAGCCTTGAGGAAGCGGACCACGTGGCCCTTCTTCGTCTCATAGTCGTGCTGGTCGATCTTCGGACGAAGCTTCATCTCCTTGATGATGACGTTCGTCTGGTTCCGGCGCGCCTCACGAGCCTTCTGGGCGTTCTCGTACTTGAACTTCCCGAAGTCCATGAGCTTGCACACGGGCGGGCGGCCCTGGGGCGCGATCTCGACGAGGTCGAGGTCTGCCTCCTGGGCCAGCTTCAGGGCCTGATCGGTCGGCACGATGCCGACCGTCTCGCCGTTGGGTCCGACAAGGCGGACCTCGGGAACCCGGATCCGCTCGTTGATACGCAGCTCGGTGCTGATGTGTCCTCCTGTTGTCTCGTGCTCGACGGCTGCCGAGCACCGGGCCGGACGGGCCCGAAATGCAGAATGGCTTCCGCTTGATCGCAAGCGGAAGCCAGTCACGCACGCCGCCCACAACGCTGGGCTTCGTACCGGGCATCGGGTTCTCACCCGACGCCTGACCGGACCCGACGACCTCAAGCGGCCGATGCGGGTGGGAGACGTGTGTTGCTCGCCTCCGCTTGCAGACCGGTTCCGCCTACCTTGAGGGATCAGGCGAGGTGGTACTGGTCGGTCAACACGAAAGACTAACGGATCATTCCCCCCCTGCGCGAATCCAGCCGTACTCGTCGCCCACCCGGGCCAGTCTCATGCCGGCCGCGAGCGCGCTCAGGTCGTCACCCTCGATGACCAGGGTGGCGGGTCCAGCCAGATCGACCACCAGGGCCTCGGCCTTGTCCTGGATCGCCGACTGGGCCGCGACCCGGGCCGGAACCGGAACCGGGCGGGCCTCGGGATTCCAAGCCCGCAACGAGTCGTTCCCGGTGAACCCCAGTAGGGCCAGCCGACCGTCGGCACCGGTCAGCAAGACCGTGGCCATGTCGCTGGACTTGTCGTGGGCGAGTCCGTTCTCGTCGTACTCGACCTCCCCCAGCAGCGCCACCACCGGCACCAGCACCCGCGATTCCGAGAACGCCGCCAGTGCGACGGCATAGCCACCCGGACCGGCGCCGACCTCGGCGTTCGCCAGCAGCGCCTGCCGCACCCCCGCATCCGCGGAGCCGTCGTCGCCAGCAAAACCGGGGTCGGGAATCGTCAGCATCTGAGCATTCTCGCGCATCTCCGCCCCGATCGAGCGATCAGGTCAACCGACCCACCCTCCCGCTAGGCTGGGCCCATGCCCGGCAGCACCCTCGACGACGAACTCCATCGCTCCGCTCTTCGCGCACGACTGGATGCCGCCGTCGCCTCATCCGATCCGCTGCCGTCTCCCGTGGCGGTGGTCGACCTGGACGCATTCGATGCGAACGCGGCCGATCTGGTGCGCAGGGCCGGCGGAAAGTCGGTCCGCCTCGCCACCAAGTCGTTGCGGGTCCCCGCCCTGATTCGGCGGGCGCTGGCCACGCCCGGATTCTCCGGAGTGCTCTCTTTCACGCTGGCCGAGGCACTGTGGTTGCACGAGCAGGGGCTCAGCGACGACATCGTGCTGGCCTATCCGACCGTCGATCGGGGCGCCCTGGCCCGACTGTTCGAGTCCTCCGGCGCCACGTCGACGATCACTCTCATGGTGGACAACCAGGCTCAGCTCGACCTCATCGATACGGTCCGGGGTGGATCCGAGGCCCAGATCCGGTTATGCCTGGACGTGGACGCCAGCCTGCACGTGGCCCGACGCACGATCGGTCCCCTCCGTTCCCCGGTACGGGACCCGATCGAGGTGGCCAGGATGGCACGGCTGATCGACGATCGTGACGGCTTCTCCCTGGTCGGTGTGATGACCTACGAAGGGCAGGTCGCCGGCTTGCAGGACTCGGTACCGTGCCGGCCGGCCATGAATCTGGGCGTCTTCGCGGTGAAACGAGCCTCGATCCCTCAGCTGAGACGCCGCCGGGCCGCGGTACGGGAGGCGGTGGCGCCGTTCTCCGAGCTGGAGTTCTTCAACGCCGGCGGATCGGGATCGGTGGAAACCAGCGTCTCCGATCCTGCCGTCACCGAGGTCGCGGCGGGATCGGGCCTCTTGGTGCCTCGACTATTCGACCACTACCGTTCCTTCACCCCCCGCCCGGCCTCTTTCTTCGCGCTCCCGGTGACCCGGCGTCCGACCCGAGACACGGTCACGGTGCACGGTGGTGGCCTGGTCGCCTCTGGTCCGATCGGCGCCGACCGGTGGCCCACCCCCTGGTTACCGGCGGGACTGGAGTTGACCGGTTTGGAGGGCGTCGGTGAGGTGCAAACTCCCCTGGTGGGTCCCGGTCAGGCCGGGCTTCGGATCGGTGACCTGGTCTGGTTCCGCCACGCCAAGTCCGGGGAACTCTTCGAGCACACCACGACAGCACACCTCATGTCTGGGGATCGGTTCATCGAGCACGCCCCCACCTACCGTGGCGAGGGGCTGTCGTTCTGACCCCGACCGCGCAGGTGCTGGCGGCCCTGGCCTCGACACCGGCCACGTTGGGCGCGGGACGTCTGGTCTGTGTCGACGGGTTCGCCGGATCCGGCAAGACCACGCTGGCGACCGCGATCCAACGGGCCACGGGAGCCCGGGTACTGCACACCGACGAGATGCTTCACGGCTGGCGTGGGCTCTTCGGGCTGGGCGACACCCTGGATCGCCTGCTGCGTCCGCTGGCGTCCGATGACGTCTCGGCCTGGACCCGCTGGGACTGGCATGCCGATGACTGGGCCGAGACCTTCCCTGTTCCTCCGTTGGATCCAGGTGAGCTGCTCCTGGTCGAGGGGGTCGGCAGTAGCGTAGGCCCGCACCGCGACCTGATCTCGCTGGCTCTCTGGGTCGACGCGAACGAGGCGACCAGGACGCAACGCTGGCTCGACCGTGACGGCAGTGAGGCACGCCCGTTCATCGAGCAGTGGCAGAGCGATGAGCGTTCCCTCCACCGAGCAGCTGAGACTCGGGCCCGGGCCCACCTCATCCTGACTACCTGACACTGACCGGCTGCCTCGGCCGGCGCTCGACATGAAGGGCGCCGTCTGACCCTCGGTGATTGGTCCCAGGAACCGGGAACCCGAGCGTGGTGCCAACGCGTCGTACTAGGAACGACCGCTACCCAGGAGCAGCCATGGATCACGACGGAGACTTCTCCGCCTATGCCGATGCACGCTGGGGAACCTTGGTGCGCTCCGCCGTAGTGCTCGGCTGCACCCTTGATGAGGCCCAGGATCTGGTGCAGACGACCTTACTGCGCTGCTACCTCTCGTGGCGTAAGGTCCAGCGGGCCGACAACCCTGACGCATACGTCTACCGCATCCTGCTCAACTGCCACCGCGACACCCGGCGACGGCGCTGGCGGGGAGAGCGACCCACCGAGGTTCTCCCCGAACAAGGCATCCAGGACCAGACCGAACAAGTGGGCGTCACCGACGCCATCCAGCGCGCACTCGCCGACCTGTCTCCGGCTCATCGCGAGGTTGTGGTGCTTCGCCACCTGGTGCACCTGAGCGAACTCCAGACCGCCGACATCCTCCGAATCGCACCCGGGACTGTGAAGAGTCGCCTGTCCCGCGCTCTGGCCCAACTAGCGCTCAGCACCCATCTCAGCGAAGGACACCAGTCATGACCGAAGATGCCTCCGCAGCGCTCGACCAACTGCTTGCTGAATTGCCGGTCACCCACGCCCCAGTCGAGGGGATTCTCAGGGCCGGCCGAACCATCCGGCGCCGTCGCCGACGTAGCTCGCTGGCCGGGGTCACCGCCATGACGGCACTGGCGCTCGGCGGCGCGACCGTCGGCAACCACCTGTTCACCTCCGAGGCTCCGCTCGCCGATTCCTCCGAACACACCACCCCGATTGACCTGCCCACCGGCGATTGGAAACCCGGAGAGGGCGGAAGCCAAGCACTGATCAGTGGCACCGTGGCACTCGATGAGAACCACTGCGTCTTCCTCGACTACCCCGGGTACAACGACCGCACTTACGTACTCTGGCCTGCCGGGTATAGCGCCACCGTCGACCAGCGGGGCCAGGTGTCACTCCTGGACACCAACGGAACTCAGGTCGCCCGTTCCGGCGACCAGATCTCCATGGGCGGGGGCTACTTCGCCGCCCCGGCGGGCACTCATCCTTGCCTCCCCAAGAGTCAGGGCGAGGTTGCCATTGTGGAGTCGGAGGTGACGGTGACTCAGCGCGGTGCGCTCCCCCGACGCTGACACGGCACCTTTTGTTACCGAGAAGTGAACTAGAACCGCCTCGTCACCACCCGTCGGGTGGTGACGAGGCGGTTCTAGTTACCCAAGAGTCAGCAGAAGCGCCGTGTCAGCGGTCGAGGAGGGTCCGGATCTGGTGCACTGCCAGACGGGCGCGATCCCCGTCGCTGGACTGTAGCGCCATCACCGAGCAGACCTCGCCGTCCGACAGGTCCAGGCTGGCCCAGGGCGCACCTTGCGGCATCCGGATCGCGATCACCTCGGCCCACTCGAACTCGCGGCGGCGGTATCCGTTGATCACCACCAGACCCCGCTCGCTCGCGGTCACCCGGCCCCGGGCGAGCGCATGCAGGGCGACCGCGAACAGCAAGCCCATGAAGACCAGAGTGCTCACCTGGAAGACGGTGAACTTGGCCTTCACCGCCGGGTCCAACAAGATTCCGGCCATCACCGTGACCAGCAGCAGCATCCCACCGAAGAAGGCTGCCGCCAGTCGAACCCCGAGCGGCCGCCAGGTGTGGGGCAGGTCTGCGGTAGGACCCGGAACGGATTCGGCTGACACTTGACTCAGATCCTCGCTGCGTGGATTCCGGTGGTGAGGATGGCACGGGCGCCGACCTCGTAGAGCTGGTCCATCAACTTCTGGGCCCCGGTCCTGGGCACCATCACCCGGACCGCCACCCAACCCTCACGAGCCAGTGGTGAGACCGTCGGACTCTCCAGCCCCGGCGTGATGGCCACCGCCGCGTCGACCCGCTCGCTGGGAATGTCATAGTCCATCATCACGTAGCTGCGGGCCACCAGCACGCCCTGCAACCGACGCATGAATGTCCGGTATTCGGCCGACTCATCGCCGTTGCGCCGAATCACCACCGCCTCCGAGGCCAGGATCACGTCACCGAACACCTCCAGGCCCGCAGCCTTGAGCGTCGATCCGGTCTCCACCACATCGGCGATCGCGTCGGCCACTCCCAGTTGGATGCTCGTCTCGACCGCGCCGTCGAGCCGGGTCACCGTCGCCTCGATGCCGAGACCGGCCAGATGGCTGCGCACGATGCCCGGGTAGGAGGTCGCGATCCGCTTGCCGGCCAGATCCTCGACTCCGGAGAAGGCACCGACCGGACCGGCGAAGTGGAACCGCGATCTGCCGAAGCCCAGCGGAAGCGCCTCGATGGCGCTGGCACCCGAATCGGTGAGCAGGTCACGGCCCGTGATGCCGACGTCGAGAGTCCCCTCCCCCACATACAGGGCGATGTCACGAGGTCGCAGGTAGAAGAACTCGACCTGGTTCTCGATGTCGAGCAGCGCCAACTCCTTGGAGTTGCTGCGTTGACGATAGCCGGCCTCGCGAAGCATGCCGGAGGCTGCTTCGGAGAGTGCGCCCTTATTCGGGACGGCGATGCGGAGCACGTGGATGCCTTCGGTTCGTGGGGCGGTGTCGGGGTTCAGAGGTGGGAGTACACGTCGTCGAGGTCGAGTCCGGTCGCGATCATCAGCACCTGGGCGTGGTAGAGCAACTGGCTGATCTCCAGCGCCGCTGCCTCCTTGCCCTCGTGCTCGGCGGCCATCCAGGACTCTGCTGCCTCCTCGACGAGTTTCTTGCCGATCGCATGGACCCCGGCGTCGAGTTCCGCGACGGTGCCGGATCCTGCGGGGCGGGTCCGAGCCTTCTCGTTGAGTTCGGCCCAGAGTTCCTCGAACGTCTTCACGTGCACCAACCCTAGAGTGTCCGGCTCAGAGGCCACGCAGGGTGTCCGCCGTCTGCAGTGCGGCAGCGGTCGCCTCGTACCCCTTGTCCTCCACCGAACCGGGCAGTCCGGCCCGGTCCAGGGCCTGCTGCTCGTCGTCGCACGTCAGCACCCCGAAACCCACCGGAACCCCGTGATCCAGGGCCACCCGATTGAGACCGTCGGTGGCCGCCGTGCAGACGTACTCGAAGTGCGGGGTGCCGCCGCGGATCACCACGCCGAGTGCGACCACCGCGTCATGGGTACCCGCGAGGCGGGCCGCCACCACCGGCAGCTCGAACGTGCCCGGCACCCGGACCTCGGTGATCTGGTCGACCCCGAAGTCGGCCAGGGCCCGCCGGGCGCCGTCCAGCAGCCCGTCCATCACCACCGAATGCCAGCTGGCCGCCACCACCGCGACCTTCAGGTCACTGGCATCCAGACGGGTGGGGGCAGGTGCTCCGTGGCCGCTCATGAGTCGATCTCCACTCTGTGGGGTCGGTGTCCAATTGGTCGAGAAGATGTCCCATCCGGTCACGCTTGGTGCGCAGATACCCGATGTTGTGCGGGTTGGGCGTCGAGGTGAGTGGCACCCGCTCGGCGACTATCACACCGTGTCCGGCCAGGCTGTCGGCCTTGGCCGGGTTGTTGGTCAGCAACCGGACCCGGTCCACGCCCAGATCGCGCAGCACCTGGGCCGCGGTGGCGTAGTCCCGGGCATCGGCCGGAAGCCCCAGATCGAGATTGGCGTCCACCGTGTCCCGACCGGCATCCTGCAGGGCGTAGGCGCGCAGTTTGGCGGACAGCCCGATTCCCCGACCTTCGTGGCCGCGGGTGTAGACCACCACCCCACGTCCGGCCTGCTGGACGGCCTGCAGTGACGCCGCCAACTGCGGACCGCAGTCACAGCGCAGGCTGCCGAACACATCGCCGGTCAGGCACTCGCTGTGCACCCGGGTGAGCACCGGCTGGCCGTCCGAGACATCCCCGACGACCAGAGCGACGTGTTCGGTGCCGTCCACGTCGTCGGTATAGGCATGCGCGGTGAAGGTGCCGTACCCGGTGGGGAGCGTGGTGCTGGCGGCCCGGGTCACCTGCAGCTGGGTGCGACGCCGGTAGGCCACCAGGTCCTCGATCGAGATCATCGCCAGAGCGTGCTCATCGGCGAACCGGCGTAGTTCGGGGCCGCGTTTCATGGTCCCGTCGTCGTTGGTGATCTCGACCAGCACCCCGACCGGGGCCAGGCCGGCCAGCATCGCCAGGTCGACGGCCGCCTCGGTGTGACCCCGGCGAACCAGCACTCCCCCCTCGCGATAGCGCAGCGGGAACACGTGGCCGGGCCGGGTCAGATCGCCCGAGGTAGTGCCGGAGGCGGCCAGCAGGTTGACGGTATGGGCCCGGTCCGCGGCACTGATCCCGGTGGACACCCCCGCTGCCGCGTCAACGCTGACTGTGAAGGCCGTGCGATGCGGGTCACGGTTGTCGGTGACCATCAGCGGCAGCCCGAGCCGGTCGGCCCAGATCCCCGGCATCGGCGCACAGATCACACCCGAGGAGTAGCGGATCGTGAATGCCATCAATTCAGGAGTGGCGCTCTGCGCGGCGAAGATGATGTCGCCTTCGTTCTCCCGGTCCTCATCATCAACCACCACCACGGCCCGACCGGCGGCGATATCGGCCACCGCGCGTTCGACCGGATCCAGTCGCACCGGCTCGTGCTCACTCATCGTTGTTCTCCTCCGGTTCGGGTGGGGACGGCGCCATCACTGGGGACGGCACCGGGAACGGTCTGGGGTACGGCGGGGGTCGAGCGGTTCTCAAGGGCGGCCCGCCACCAGACGAAGAAGCCGAGCACCACGAAGAAGGCGTAGAACAGATACATGCCCACCGTGGCGTAGGCCGGATAGTCGGAGCGCAGCAGACTCACCACACCCACGGTGTCGACGGCGATCCAGACCAGCCAGAACTCCACCCAGCCGCGAGCCATGCCCCAGGTGGCGAGCATCGACCCCGCGATGATCCAGGCCTCGGTCGGCGGACTCCAGGAGTCGACCAGCGTGGACAGCGCCCACCAGGCCAGCAGGTAGGTGAGCGCGCCGACGGCGAGCAGCACCAATCGCTCGTTCCAGCTGGCCCAGCGCGGCGTGATCGCGCCACCGTCGGCGCTTCCGCCCCGGCTGCGTTCCCGGCTCCAACGCCACCAGCCGTAGAGGCTGACCGCTGCGAAGAAGATCTGCCGTCCGGCCTGGCCCCAGAGCGGCTGATCGCCGACCTGGGCGATCGAGCCGGTGGTGAAGACGAAGAAAAGCAGGGTGTTGCCGATCAGGCCGATCGGCCAGGCAAGCACCCAGCGCCGCATCCCGAGGACCGCGCTGGTCAACCCGAAGACGTTGCCCAGGACCTCGGGCACGCTCAGGAAGCTGCTGCCCACGTCGATGGTGCCGGTGGCGAGCCACTCCAGCAGGTTCATGCCACGCCGCCCTCGCGTTGGTCGTCACCGGGCAGGTGACCGCGCATCAGCTTCTCCACGTGCTTGGCGATCACGTCCGCCTCCAGATTCACCCGGTCGCCGATAGCACGGATCCCGAGAGTGGTGCGGGCCAGGGTCTCGGGGATGAGACTCACTGTGAACGAGTCCGGCTTGGCCTCGACGACGGTCAGCGACACCCCGTCGACCGTGATCGATCCCTGGTCGACCAGGTAACGGGACAGATGGGACGGCAACGAGATCTCCACTCGTTCCCAGGCGTCCCCCGGGGTACGGGCCAGAATCTCTCCGACCCCGTCGACATGTCCCTGCACGATGTGCCCCCCCAGACGCTCCCCCAGGGCCATCGCACGCTCCAGGTTGACCACGGACCCCTCGGCGAGGCCGTCCAGCGAGGTCCGGGCCAGCGACTCGGCCATCACGTCGACGGTCCAACCGGTCGCCTTCCCGTTCGGGTCCGTGACCAGTGAGGTGACCGTGAGACAGCAGCCGTTGACCGCGATCGAGTCACCCAGCCCGGTGCCCTCCAGCACCACACCGCCGGCCAGTTCGAGTACCAGGGAGTCACCAGCCCGGGTGATCGCGACCACGGTGCCGAGTTCCTCGACGATTCCTGTGAACATCTCAGAGCCTTTCGCCAAGTGTTCCGATGATTCGCACGTTCGCCTCGGCTCCGGAGCCGAGCACCGTGATGTCTTGAGGCAGGATCCGGACGGCCTGCGAGATCGTGGTGATTCCCAGGTCCCCGACCGAGGCCAGCCCCGCGCCGAGCAGCATCGGGGACACATAGCCGATCACCCGATCGACCAGCCCGCGAGTGACGAAGGCGGCCGCCAGCGTAGGCCCACCCTCCAGAAACACATGTCGAGAACCTCGTTCGAAGAGGTCGGCCAGTGCCTGCTCGGGGTCGCGGGTCCGCAACCGCACGCTGGGCGAGGAGTCGTCCAGAATCTTGGCGTCGCCCGGAATGTCGCGCAGTCCCATCACCGCCCGGAGCGGCTGGTCGGCCAGCAGTTGCTCGGCCGGGTCTCGGACGGTCAGCGCCGGGTCGTCGATCAGGACCGTGCCGGTACCTACCAGCATCGTGTCCGCTTCGGCTCGCTGCAGGTGCGTGTCCAACCTGGCAGGTCGGGAGGTGACCCAACGACTGGTGCCGTCGGCGGCCGCGGACCTCCCATCGAGCGAAGTCGCGAACTTCCAGGTGACGAATGGTCGACCGTTGCTGACCGCGAAGGTCCAGTAGCGGGTCAGTTCGGCCGCTCGATCCGCGAGCAGGCCCGATTCGACCTCGACTCCGCGGGCCCGCAGGGTGGCGGCTCCCCCGCTGGCCTGGCTGGTCGGATCGGCCTGGGCGTACACCACCCGGGCCACTCCCGCCTCGTGCAGAGCGAGCGCACAGGGCCCAGTCCGGCCGGTGTGATTGCACGGCTCCAGGGTCACCACCGCGGTGGCGCCTTCGGCCCGTCGGCCAGCGGCTCGAAGCGCCGCCACCTCGGCATGAGCCGTACCGGCGCCTCGGTGCTGACCCCCGGCGATGAACGTGCCGTCGGGAGCCAACAGGACGCATCCCACCGCGGGATTGCCGCCCAACGAGACCCCGGGACGAGCAGCCAGTGCGAGGGCACGGAGCATCGCCTCGGTCTCCGCTGCGGAGAAGGTCATCTGTGCCTCCCGGTCCGGTCGCGGACTCACGGGGGCAACCAAAGGCTCGACGTGCCGACGACTCTCGTCGCGGCACTTCCGATCTCGAGAACTGTCGAGATCGAACGGCCTGCGTGCTTCTTTCCATCCGGACTTTAACCGTCGGTCCAGGAATTTCACCTGGTCAACCGGCCACCTAAGTGGACGCGGGTCGCGGACTATCACCGCCGGTGCGGAATTTCACCGCCCCCAGAGCACGCGAGCATTTCTGCTTGCACTGACAACCATGCCACAACAATCAAACAGGTGGGCCACCGGGTCACCGTCCGGACCGTGTGACCTTCAACACCACGTCAGTGGGGACTCGCAGCCTCGGCTCTGGCCTTCAACTCGCGCACCATCGCGTCAGGATCCGCAGCGGAGTAGACGGCCGATCCGGCCACGAAGACGTCAGCACCGGCCTCGGCGCACCGCTCGATGGTCTCCAGGGAGACTCCACCGTCGACCTGCAACCAGGTCTCGAGGCCGTACTTGTTCATGAACTCACGGGCCCGGCGGATCTTGGGCAGGCACAGGTCGAGGAACTTCTGACCACCGAAGCCAGGCTCGACCGTCATGATCAGAAGCATGTCGAGCTCGGCGAGGATGTCCTCATAGGGCTCGATCGGGGTGGCGGGCTTCAGCGCCATCGAGGCGCGAGCGCCCTTGGCACGGATCTCGCGAGCCAGCCGGATCGGGGCCTTGGTCGCCTCGACGTGAAAGGTGACCGAACCGCATCCGGCCTCCACATAGGCCGGAGCCTCCCGGTCGGCGTTCTCGATCATCAGATGCGCGTCGAGCGGCAGATCCGTCGAGCGGGCCAGCGCTTCCACCATCGTCGGACCGAAGGTCAGATTAGGCACGAAGTGGTTGTCCATGATGTCGACATGCACCCAGTCCGCGCTCGCGATCCGGGCCACCTCGCTCTTCAGCTCGGCAAAATCTGCGTTCAGGATGCTCGGAGTGATCTGGATGCCCACGGAGTGGAAGTTTAGTGGGCGATCTCCGGGAGGGCGCATCGAGCCGCCCCCTCGACCTCGCCGAGGGACGACACCCGTGACGAAGGCCACGTCGATCGGATGCGGAATAGACACCCACAGGTTAATGTTGATACATCGTCCCGTCTCAGTCCTCCAGTTGGGTGATTGCGTCGGGCGTTGCAACATCCCGGGTCGGAGATCCGGGTGAGAGGACGATGAAGATGAAATTGAAGAGTCATTACCCCAAGGCGAAGGTGCTGCACTGCGCACACCCGACCTGCCGAAACACGATCACGCCGGATCCGCGTCACATCGCGAACCTGACTGCGCGTGGCTCGTGGACCTGCTCATATCACCTGGCTGCCTGATCCACACCTGAGATCTACCAGGACGCGAGCAGCGTCACCCAGTATTCCCGGCCCGGCCCGCAACAGCGGCGCCGGGCCGGACTCATTTCCCATGACCATGCCCTGGATCCGAGCGCCCGGAGTACGCGTAGCCGAGAAGATCAGTAACCAGGTCCAGCGACAGCGGGGCACGCCTACCCGACGGCGCCTACCCCTGACAGGCGCAGGCGGCGCGCCGTCACGTCCTCGCGGTCAGGACTCGCGGACGTGGGAGGCGACAAAAGGCGGCTTGGTGATGGTGAAGATCTCCCGCCGCCCGCGGACGTCGACCGAGACCTCGGCACCATCCTCCAGACCGACCGGAAGCAGCGCCAGGCCGATCCCCTTGCGCAGCGTCGGGGAGAAGGTTCCGGAGGTGATCTCACCGAGCATCACGTCCGAGGTCAAGAACACGCCCATTCCTGGACGCGGGATGCCACGACCTGTCGCGAGCAGACCACGCAGGCGTCGCTTGGGTCCGGTCTCCTTCAGGCTCAACAACACATCCCGGCCCCAGAACTCGGCCTTCTTCCAACCCACGGCCCACCCCACACCACCCTCCGACGGCGTGGTGTCCAGACTGATGTCCTGCCCGTGCAAGGGGTAGCCCATCTCGGTACGGAGGGTGTCGCGAGCGCCGAGGCCACAGGGCACGATGCCGGACTCTTCGCCCGCGCTCAGCAACGCATCCCACACCTCACCGACCACCTCGACACCGACGATCAGTTCGTATCCCCGCTCACCGGTATACCCGGTGCGACAGATCACCACAGCATGGCCGGAGTCGCGCCATTCGGCCTCCTCGAACGCCATGTACTCGCTGCCGGAGGGAAGGCCGATCTTGTCGAGCACCTCGTCGGACTTCGTACCTTGGACGGCCAGGACGGCATAGTCGTGGTGCCGGTCGTGCAGGGTCACTCCGTCAGGCAGGTCGGCGGTGAGGCGGCGCACCACCTCGGCGGTGTTGGCGGCGTTGGGGACCAGCAGCACATGCGCGTCGTCCGAGTAGTAGGCGATCAGGTCGTCCACGATGCCGCCGGTCTCGGCGTCGCAGCACAAGGTGTACTGCGCCTTGCCGGGAGCGATCCTGGTCAGGTCGTTGCTGAGCGTACGGTTGATGAAGTCGGCGGCACCGGGGCCGCTGACCATCACCTTGCCCAGGTGGCTGACGTCGAATAGTCCCACCGCCTCACGAACGGCGGTGTGCTCCTTGACGGTGCCGGTCGGGTACTCCAGCGGCATCTCCCAGCCACCGAACTCGGAGAACTTCGCCCCCAGTGCGAGGTGCCGATCATGCAGCGGGGACAGGGACGCACCACTCGCGGTACCCGTCGGGGTGTTGTCTGCCATACCGACGAGGTTATCGGAGTGGTCGCCGAACCCGACGCCACCGGTCCCCGGAGTCCGCCGCGCTGGCTACGATGCCAGGGTGTCCACCACCCACGCCCTTCGCCAGGCCAGCCCCGCCAAGACCCGAGCCGATCTCGTGGTCCTCGGCATCCTCGATACCGACAAAGGGCCACGGGTGGCCCCGGGGGGTGAAGAGGTGGCCGAGGCGTTCGGTCGGCGGTGGCGCGGACTGCTCTCGGCGATGAGCGTCAAGGGTCGCGCCGGAGAGACCATCAAGATCCCCACCGGGGGCGCGATCAACTCCCCACTGCTGTTGTTGGTGGGATTGGGCACGACGGTGGACGCCGAGGCCCTGCGCCGAGCGGCCGGCGACGCCGCGCGCGCGGTGAGCAACGCCAGCTCAGTGGCGGTAGCGCTGCCCGCGACCGACGTCGACGAGGTGGCCGCCGTAGCCGAAGGTTGGGCCCTGGGCGGATACCGCTTCACCCGGTATCGCAAGTCGGCGGCCGCCGATACCGATGTCCCCGGCACCGTGTCGGTGCTGAGCCCGGTGGCCCGCCAGGCCGAGGCGATCGCTGCCTTCGAACGCGCCCGGTTACTCGCCGAGGCGGTCGCCTCGGTGCGTGATTGGGTGAACACCCCGCCGGCAGACCTGACCCCACCGGAGTTCGCCGACCAGGTGGTCCGGGCGCACGAGGGATGGATCAAAGAGCACGGCAAGGAACTGAAGCGATCTGGGGCCGACCTCACCGTGGAGGTCTTCGACGAGAAGCAACTGACCGAGTTGAACTGTGGCGGAATCCTGGCCGTCGGCGCCGGCTCAGCCACCCCTCCTCGGATGGTGCGGCTCCGGCTGACACCTCAGAACCCGGTGGCGCACCTGGCCCTGGTCGGCAAGGGTGTCACCTTCGACTCGGGCGGCCTCACCATCAAACCGGCCACCAGCATGCACGAGATGAAGAGCGACATGGCCGGTGCTGCCACCGTCATCCAGGCGACCCTGGCCATCGCCCGCCTGGGGCTGCCGATTCAGGTCACCACATATGCCCCGATGGCCGAGAACATGGTCTCCGGTGCCTCCTTCCGGCCCGGCGACGTGCTCACCATGCACGACGGCACCACCGTCGAGATCCGCAACACCGACGCCGAGGGACGTCTGTTGCTGGCCGACGCCTTGGCGATGGCGGTCGAGGACCAACCGGACGTAGTGCTCGATGTGGCCACCCTGACCGGACACATGGTCGTCGCACTGGGAAGCCGGGTCAGCGGGGTGCTGGGCACCGACGAGGTCGTCGCGGACGTCCTGCGGGCCGCGGGACAGGCGGGCGAGTCGATGTGGCCGATGCCGATCACCGACGAGATGGATCAGCGTCTGAAGGGGTCGAGGATCGCCGACCTGCTGCAGCACGACTGGGTCCGCTGGGGAGGCGGGCTGTACGCGGCCGCCTTCCTCCGGGAGTTCACCGGGAAGATTCCCTGGGCCCACCTGGATATCGCGGGTCCCTCCTACAACTCCGGGGGTCCATTCGGCCACGTGACCGCAGGAGCCACGGGGGTTTCGCTGACCACGCTGGTGCGGTTCGCCGAGAATCTGGCCGCGGGCGGAAACTGACCGCCGATGAGGCACTTGACTGCCTCATCGGCCTACAGTTCGCCGGCCTTCTTACGCCGGTTCCACTCGCGCATGCGCTGCGGGATCCCGACCACCGCAGCGTCATAGCTGGGGATCTGGTACCGGTTGCAGAACTCGTGCGCCCAGGCGACCGAGGCCACCCTGCGCCTGGTCCACTCGCCGTCATGAGCCACCAGCAGCAGAGTCACGTCACTGACCGCGGTTCGCGGCTCGACGAAGCCCTCGACCCCGTGCCTGGGCTGGACCCAGTTTCGCAGGTGCTCGGCGTCGGCACTGCTGGCCGCCCGCACGCTGGTAGACCCGGTACGCGAGGCATCGCCAGACGGACGTCGCATCTTCTGCGAGGAGCCGCGGCGGAATCGATCAAGCCAACCCATGCGGACAAGTGTGACCGATGTCGTCGTTGTGTGCGGTATCGACTCATGGATCCCGGGTGCCCAAGGCGTCAGGATGAGTGCAAGGATGGATTGCGTACGATCATCTGACCCGACGAAGGAGGTCGAGGCGTGGCCCTGACCGAGTTCGGTCCACCTGTCCCCGGGATGCGGGCGCCGCGCGCGACGCCGATCCCGAGGTTTGCCCGGGCCAATCACCGGGCCGATCGCCGGGACGTCTCTCCTGACAGGTGCGCGGGTGCCACCGCATCCGCCACCGTCCACCATTCCTGATCTGGCACACCGATCCAAAGAAACCTGTGAGCGAAGGAAACCCATGGCCTCCGAAGTAACACTGCCCGCCCTCGGCGAATCCGTCACCGAGGGCACTGTCACCCGCTGGCTCAAGCAGGTCGGGGACACCGTGTCGGTCGACGAGCCGCTACTGGAGGTCTCCACCGACAAGGTCGACACCGAGATCCCCTCACCGATCGCCGGAACCCTGCTCGAGATCCGCGCGGAGGAGGACGACACCGTCGAGGTCGGCGCGATCCTGGCCGTGATCGGTGAGGCCGGAGAGGCCCCGGCCGCTACCGCCGAGCAGGCACCCGAGGCCCCGGCCGCACCCGAGGCCCCCGAGGCCCCCTCTGCCCCTGCTGCCCCGCCGGTTCCCCCCGCGCCCCCCGCTCCGCCGGCTCCCCCCGCACCCGAGGCCCCCGTCGCCCCAAGCGACGCATCTGGCACCTCGGAGGGCACCTCGGTGACTCTGCCCGCGCTGGGCGAGTCGGTCACCGAGGGCACTGTCACCCGCTGGCTCAAGCAGGTCGGCGACGCCGTGGCGGTAGACGAGCCGCTGCTGGAGGTCTCTACCGACAAGGTCGACACCGAGATTCCCTCGCCCGTTGCCGGAACGCTGCTCGAAGTCAAGGTCGCCGAGGATGAGACCGTCGAGGTCGGCGCCGAGCTCGCAGTGATCGGCTCCGGCGCCCCGTCCAGCGCGGCTCCTGCCGCGCCCGCAGCGCCGGCCACCCCCGCGGCACCGCCCGCACCCCCGGCACCCCCGGCTCCTCCGGCACCCGCCGCGCCTGAGGCCCCGGCACCGCCCGCACCGCCCGCGCCCCCGGCCGCACCTGAGCCGCCCGCGGCACCCGCTCCCCCGGCTCCCGCTTCCGAGGCGCCCCAGGCCGACGATGACCAGCGCAGCTATGTGACCCCGCTGGTGCGCAAGCTCGCGGCCCAGCACGGCGTTGATCTGGCGACCGTGACCGGCTCCGGCGTCGGTGGCCGGATCCGCAAGCAGGACGTGTTGGAGGCCGCCCAGCGGGCGTCCGCTCCGGCCGCCGACGAGGCACCCGCGGCCAGCTCTGCCCCGGTCGCTTCCGCGGGTTCGTCGAGCTCGTCCGCTCCCTCGCCGCTGCGCGGCACCACGGAGTCGATGAGCCGGCTGCGCAAGATCATCGCCGAGCGCATGATCGAATCGTTGCAGACCTCCGCGCAGCTCACCCAGGTGGTCGAGGTCGACGTCACCAATATCGCTCGACTGCGTGAGGCGAGCAAGGCGGCCTTCGTGGCCCGTGAGGGTGTGAAGCTCAGCTACCTGCCGTTCTTCACCAAGGCAGCCATCGACGTGCTCAAGCAGCATCCGAAGTTGAACGCCACGATCAACGCCGACGAGGGCACCGTCACGTACCACGATGCCGAGCACGTGGCATTCGCGGTGGACACCGAGAAGGGCCTGATGACCCCCGTCGTCAAGTCCGCCGGCGACCTGTCGATCGCCGGTCTGGCCAAGAACATCGCCGACATCGCCGATCGCACCCGTGGCAACAAGATAACCGCCGACGAGCTTAGCGGCGGCACCTTCACGATCACCAACCTCGGGTCGTTCGGTGCGCTATTCGACACCCCGATCATCAACCAGCCGCAGGTCGCGATTCTCGGCCCCGGGGCCGTGGTGAAGCGCCCCGTGGTGATCGACGACCCCAACTTGGGCGAGACCATCGCGGTGCGTCACATGGTCTACCTGGCGCTCTCCTACGACCACCGACTGGTGGACGGGGCCGACGCCGGCCGCTTCCTGCGGGACCTCAAGCAGCGCCTGGAGGCGGGCCAGTTCGAGGTCTGATTCCATCTGCTCCACGCCGACGGCCGGTGACACCCCAGGGGTGTCGACCGGCCGTCGGTTCATTCGCCGGGGGCTGGTTGGGAAGCACGTGCCACAGTGGGAGCCATGCGCGTCTTGATCGCCGGGTCCAGCGGCTTCTTGGGATCTCACCTACTCGAGGCACTCCGATCCGACGGACATCAGGTCATCCCCCTGCACCGGCGGGCGGTGCCCGGTCAGCAGGGGCATCTGTGGTCGCCCGGGAGCCCGCTCGACCCCTCACTGCTGCGAGATGTCGACGTGGTGGTCAACCTGGCCGGATCACCGCTACTGGGCAATCCGCACTCGCGTTCCTGGGCCCGCAACCTGCGCCAGTCCCGGGTGCAGGGCACCCGCACTCTGGCCGAGGCCGTCGCCGCATCCGAGCATCGACCGGCGATGCTGCTCGGCAGCGGCATCTCGTTCTACGGGGACCACGGTGCCGACGAGGTCACCGAGAGCTCGCCCAGTGCCGGTGAGAGCCTGCTCACCGGGGTGGTACGGGACTGGGAGGCTGCCGCTGCGCCGGCGCTCGCCGCCGGTGCCCGCGTCTGTTTCCTGCGTACCGCTCCGGTCCTGGATCGCCGTAGTGCCCCGTTGAAGCTGCAGCGGCTGCAATATCGGCTGGGCCTCGGCGGCCGGATCGGCAGCGGTGCCCAGTTCTTTCCGGCGATCTCGCTACGGGACTGGGTGGATGCCGCCCGATTCCTGCTAGCCAGCGACGACCTGTCCGGTCCGTTCAACCTGTGCTGCCCCAGCACCCCGACCAACGCCGAGTTCAACAGCGCCCTGGCCGCGCAGGTGCACCGTCCCGCCGTGCTCCGGGCACCGGCTCCCCTAGTCCGATTGGCCGCGGGCAAGATGGCAGCCGAGGTGCTCGGCTCCACCAATGCGGTGCCCCAGGCGCTGGTGAAGGCCGGCTACGACTTCGCTGACCCCGACATCACCGCGATCTTGGAGCAGACGCTCGGCTGAGCACCTGCCGACCTGAACCACCCTCAGCCGGGGCGCAGGGAGACCAGACGCCATCCGACTCGATCCAACCGCAGGTGGAGTTCGTGCCGGGACACGGCGGTGACGGGCAGGTTGCGACGTTGACCGCCGTGCTCCACGTACCCACCGACCATCCGGTCGGTGACCAGCAGCCGCAGGTTCCTGGGCCGGCTCGCGCGGACCCGGACCTCGAAGATCTCACGCCGCATCCCTGCCACCCGCAGGCCACGCGCCGCCCACGCATCGAAACGACCCAGGTCCACCCGACCGGTCGCCGATCCGGCGACATACAGCCGGCCCAACCGAACCCGAGACCCATGTGCCCAGGCCGAGGACCGACGCCGGTCCCAGCCGGCCAGTACCCGGACCGCCCGGGCCTGTTCCGTGTCGTGAGCTACCGAGCGCACCTGAGAGCGCTCAGCGGGCCCACCGCTCGTACCGGGGTCAACGATCAGACCGACCAGCACGGCACCACCCGTGATCGCGACGGCGAGTCCTAACGAGGCCGGAAGCAACTGACCTGGATGCATCCTCCTACCCTGCTCCGTCGTGACCCAGCCTGCAGCCCATCGTCCACAGGGGCGCCCCGGAGAGCGCCTTCCCGCGGCGTAGGCTCGGGGCATGAGCAGTCAGGGCACCAGGGAGTATCGGATCGCGGGACTGGGGGCCGAGGCGGTCGAGTATCTGACGGCCTGGGAACTGCAACGCCAGGTGCATGCCCAGGTGGTGGCCGGGGAGATCGGTGACACCGTGCTCCTGCTCGAACACCCCCCGGTCTACACGGCCGGCAAGCGCACCGACCCCCACGAGCGCCCTGCCGACCCGGGCGGGGCGCCGGTGATCGACGTCGATCGAGGCGGCAAGATCACCTACCACGGTCCCGGACAGTTGGTGGGCTACCCGATCGTGCGCCTCCCCGATCACGTCAAGGTGGTCGACTACGTGCGTCGCATCGAGGAGGCGATGATCCGGGTCTGTGCCGATTTCGGGGTGCGCACCGCCCGGGTCCCCGGCCGCAGCGGAGTCTGGCTCCAGGCCGATGACAGAGGTCCGGAGCGCAAGATCGCCGCGATCGGCCTCAGGGTGGCGGGCGGGGTGACGATGCACGGCTTCTCGCTCAACTGCGATGTCGAGATGAGCTGGTACGAACGCTTCGTCCCCTGCGGCATCACCGACGCCGGAGTCACCTCCCTCAGTCTCGAGCTGGACCGTGACGTTCCGGTCACCGAGGTGCTGGAGGCCACCCGCACCCATCTGGACGAGCTGCTGGCCTGGCAGCCCTACGAGGCGACGCCGGACTACGATCCGCGTCCGGAGCCCGGGCGCATGCCGATGGGCGGCCCCCGGATCGAGTTGATTCGACCCCGCGCCTGACCGACACGCCGAGAGCCGGCCGAACCTACCTACATACTCGGTATCCATGACAGGATGCGCGCTCAGTACGTGTCACGCACGCGTACTCAGGCAGCATTCGAGCAGATCAGGTCATGAGGGAGTCGGGCGTTGGATCACGTCATCGAGACCGAGCAGTTACGCAAGGTCTATCGCACCCGTCGCGGCGCCCGGGTGGCCGTGGCCGGCCTGGACCTGGCGGTCCCGGCCGGCGGCGTACACGGGTTTCTGGGACCCAACGGGTCCGGCAAAACCACGACCATCCGTATGCTGCTGGGCCTGGCTTCGGCCACGGGCGGTTCGATGCAGGTGCTGGGGCACCGCACCCCACGGCACCTGCCCGAGGTGATCGACCGGATCGGCGCGGTGGTGGAGTCCCCCAAGTTCTCACCGACCTTCTCGGCCCGCAGGAACCTGCAGTTGTTGGCCCGCTCCCGTTCACTCCCCAGCCAACGTGTCGACTCTGCTCTGGCGACAGTCGGACTCACCGATCGGGCCAAGGACACCTACCGCAGCTACTCACTGGGCATGAAGCAGCGGCTGGCGATCGCGGCCACCTTGCTCAAGCAACCGGAACTGCTGATTCTGGACGAGCCCACCAACGGACTGGATCCGGCCGGTATCCATGAGATCCGCGAGACCATCCGCTCGCTGGGCGACAACGGCGTGACCGTGCTGCTGAGCTCCCACATCCTGGCCGAGGTGCAGCAGGTCTGCGACGCGGTGACGATCATCGGCCGGGGCCGTATGCTCGCCTCCGGCCCGGTGGCCGAACTGGTCGCCGGCGGCACCGCGACCCAGCGGGTAGACGTCGCCGAGCCGGAGCGGGCGATCGACGTCCTCACTGCTGCGGGACTGATCGCTACCCGTCAGGGCGAGCACCTGCAGGTGGAATGCGCCGAACCCGAGTTGATCACCCGCACTTTGGCCGCCGCCGACCTGTGGGTTCGCGAACTCTCGCCGATCCGGGCCGACCTCGAGTCGGTGTACCTGGGGCTGACCCAAGGCGAGGCCCTCAGCGGAGACGCCTCCGGTCTGGTGGCCGGCTGGAGCGGCACGGGTGGTGCGGCATGAGCCTGATCCGCACCGAATTACGGCGTCTCCTGGCCCGTCGCGCCGTCCTCCTGCTTCTGGTCCTGTGTGTCGCCCTACCGGCGTTGATGTGGGTCAGTCATGCCTGGGAGACCCGACCGGTGAACTCCGAGGAGCTGGCCGGGGCGGTAGCCATGGTCGAGCGAGACGATAAGGCTGCGATCGCCGACTGCGTCCGCAATCCTGAGGATCTCGGCTTCAGCTTGCCGGCCGGCGTCGACCGCAAGCAGGCCTGCGCCGAGAGCATCGCCGGTTCCTGGTACCTGGGCCGAGAGACACTCGACCTGCAGCGAACAACCAACGACACGGGCACCGGGGTATCGGTACTGGTGATGGGGCTGCTGGCGCTGACGGCCGCCACCTTCGCCGGTGCCGACTGGAGCTCCGGGTCCATCTCCAACCAACTGCTCTTCGAACCACGTCGGGTGCGGGTCTGGCTGGCCAAAGCGGTCGCGGTGGCGTTCTTCGCCGCGGTGGTCACGCTCGCCGTCCTCGCCCTGTGGTGGGCGGCCCTCTGGGTATTGGCGTCGGCCCGGGGTCTGGATCAATCGCCCGGCACCTGGGAGGCGGTGCTGGGGCTGGTAGGCCGCACGATCCCGCTCTCGGCCGCCTTCGCGGTCGGCGCCTACGCACTGACCATGCTGTTGCGCAGCACCGTAGGCACGCTGAGCGTGCTGTTCGCGATCTCGGTCGGCGCCACCCTGCTCATCTCGGCGCTACCGCTGGACTCCCCCGAGATCTGGATGCCACATCTCAATGTCGAAGCATGGCTGGCGAACGGTGTCGAGTACTGGCCGATGAACGATTGCTCCGACTACGGTGCCTCCCCCGAATCCGACTGTCTGCAGCGGCTCGAGCTGCCGCAGGCGGGGCGCTATCTGGGCGTTCTGCTGCTGGCCGCGGGTGCGGCGTCGCTCGCCTCGTTCCGGCGTCGCGATGTGCCCTGAGCGAGTTCCCGGTGCGAGTTGGGTCCGTCTCTGGCCGTGCGTAGACTGAGCCAGGTGAGTGCTCCCTCTGCTGAAGGCCGCAAGCTCCTGCGTCTGGAGGTCCGCAACGCCGAGACCCCGATCGAGAAGAAGCCGGAGTGGATCAAGACCCGCGCACGCATGGGTCCCGAGTACACCGCCCTGCAGTCACTGGTGAAGTCCGAGGGCCTGCACACGGTGTGTCAGGAGGCGGGCTGCCCCAACATCTTCGAGTGTTGGGAGGACCGTGAGGCGACATTCCTGATCGGCGGCGACCAGTGCACCCGACGCTGCGACTTCTGCCAGATCGACACCGGCAAGCCGACCGAGCTGGACCGTGACGAGCCTCGCCGGGTCGCCGAGTCGGTGCAGAAGATGCAGCTCAAGTACGCCACCATCACCGGGGTTGCTCGCGACGATCTGCCCGACGGGGGTGCCTGGCTGTACGCCGAGACGGTCCGGGTGATCCACGAGCTCAACCCGGGCACGGGCGTGGAGAACCTGATCCCCGACTTCAATGGCAAGCCGGACCTGCTGGCCGAGGTCTTCGAGTCGCGACCCGAGGTCCTGGCCCACAATGTGGAGACGGTGCCGCGGATCTTCAAACGGATCCGTCCCGCATTCCGCTACGACCGGTCCCTGGATGTGCTCACCCAGGCCCGTGCCTTCGGACTGGTCACCAAGTCGAATCTGATCCTGGGCATGGGTGAGACCCGTGAAGAGGTCTCCCAGGCCCTGGTCGATCTGCATGAGGCCGGTTGCGAGCTGATCACGGTCACCCAGTACCTGCGCCCCTCGGTGCGCCACCACCCCGTCGAACGGTGGGTCAAGCCCGAAGAATTCGTCGAGCTGGCGGCCGAGGCCGAAGAGATCGGCTTCTCCGGTGTCCTCTCCGGACCGCTGGTTCGTTCGTCCTACCGGGCCGGACGGTTGTACCGTCAGGCCATGGAGGCCCGCGCGGCCTCCACCGTCGACGCTGTCCACGTCGGCTGAGATCGTCCGAGAAGAAAGCGGTAGATGTCCACCCCTGTTTCCGACTTGAATCGTCGCCAGCAGTTCGTCCAGACCTGGAAGATGGCCCGGCGCCACGATCGCGCCCTGATTCCGTGGGTGCTCGGCGCCGCCGTGCTCGGTGGGGCCGTGATGTTCGCCCTCTTCTGGGTGCTGCCCGGGACGGGCTACATCAAGTGGTTCCTCACCATCCTCGCCACCTTGATGGCCGCCAGCCTGGCCGGCCTGATCATCTTCGGGCGCCGGGCCCAGAACGCCGCCTACCTGCAGATCGACGGTCAGCTCGGGGCGGCCGCCTCGGCGCTGCAGATGCTCCGCAAGGGCTGGAAGACCGAGGCAGCGGTAGCGCTCAGCAAGCAGCAGGACGTAGTGCACCGGGTGGTGGGTCCGCCCGGTGTGGTGCTGGTGGGTGAGGGCAACCCGACCCGGCTGGCCACCCTGATGGCCGCGGAGCGCAAGAAGACCGAGCGGGTACTGCTCGACACCCCTGTACACGAGGTGATCTGCGGTCGGGGCGAGGGCGAGATCCCGCTGCCGAAGCTGGTACGCCATGTGACCAAGCTGGGCCGCAACGTGAGCCCCGCCGACCAGACCGAGATCCTGAACCGGCTCAAGGCCCTGGATGCCCAGCGCGGCAAGCTGCCAATGCCCAAGGGCCCGGTGCCCACCAATATGAAGGGCATGCGGGGCAACATGCGCGGTCGCTGATACCGCTCTGTTGATACCGCTCTGTTGAGAGACGACGAACGGGCCGGACCCCAGTGGGGTCCGGCCCGTTGGTCGTGATCGGGTGACTCAGCCGGCGGAACCGCCGAGACCGCCGAGGGCCCCGAGACCGTCTTCGGTGATCTTGCTGGCGTCGGGAGCCTTCACCTCGACCGGGACGCCCCAGTCGGTGAACTCCATGTTCATGGTGCCGGCGGTACCCAGGTCCATGTCCATCGCGGTCATCCGACCCTCGCCGTCGATCCACATCGAGTAGGTGAGCTCGGCGGGCATTCCGGTCTGGCCGCTGAGGGTGTCCACCTTGGCGGTGTCGATATTCAGCTTGTAGTGCGCGGCGTCGGTGCCGGCCTTCTGCTCCTGGCCCACGAAGGTGACCGAGGTGATGCCGGGACGCAGTGCCTCGACCGACTTGTTCGGGTCCATCTGGCTCAGGTCCTGGCCACCGGCCATCGAGCCGAGTTCGCTCATGTCCATCTTCATGTACTTGTTGCCACCGTCGATGCTCATGTACATGGTGTTGTCGACCATCAGCATCTCGATGCTGCCCATGCCTGCCGAGGCGCCCCCGGGAACCTCCATCGAGATCCGCATCGCGGGATTGTCGGAGGCGAAGTTGCCCTCGCCCTCCATCGTCATCTCGGTTCCGGCCGCGCTGACGGTGGCCTTGAGCTTGGCGCTGGTCATCGAGGACTGGGCGGCCTTGAGCATGTCGAGGAAGGCATCGACCTCGACCTCGCTACCGGGCTCGGTCGTGGTCGCCGGGGCCTCCGATGTCGGTGAGGACTCGGGAGAACTCGGCGTCTCACCCTCAGACGACTTCGCGAACGGGTTGCTCGAGGACGAGTCCTTGGCCTTGTCATCATTGCCGCAGGCGGTGAAGCCCACCAGCAGGACAGGGACGAGGGCCGCACCCAGGGCACGGCGTACGGAAGGCAGACGCACAGCATTCTCCTAGAATCGTGGTGCCGGTCACGTGCATGACCGACGTCACGAGCCTACCCATGAGCCGGGCGACACAACCCGTTCTCGGGCGTGTGACGGCTCACGTTCTACGGCCTCGAGTCAGCCCCGGCGCAGCGACTCCAGGGTGTTGGTGGAGGTCTTGGCCGCCATGTCGTGCAGGCCACGGCCATCGGGGCGGAAGATCAGTGGCGGAATCACCAGGACCACCAGGAACTGGCGTAGCAGCGCCCGGAGCGGGTCGGGCCAGCGATTCGAGCCGTCCATCCGGGTGACCCGGATCCGGCAGGCCAGTTGACCGAAGCTACCGCCGAGCAGGGACATGAAGAAGGCGGACTCCAAGACGAATAGGACATTGACCAGGATCGCCAGCGGGCTGCCGGTCTCGGTGAATGCCTCGGGGGCGATCAGGAACACCACCAGGCTGCAGGCGACCCAGTCGATGACGAGAGCGAGGAGTCGTTGCGCCCAGGAGGCGGTCTGTACGGGCGCTTGAGGCATGGCTGAATGCTACCGATCGGGGTCGAGAGGAGCGGTTCCGGGTTTCGGGCACGTGTAACACACCGGAAACAATCGGGATACGGTCAAGAAACTGCCCGTGCGTAGGGTGTCGGTGTTCGGTGCAGCGTCGCACCATCCGACCCACGCCACACGGTCGCGCAGATATGGGCGCGACCAAGGAGGACGAATGTTCCAAAACAGTGACGAACTGTTCCGATATATCAAGGACGAGAACGTCGAGATGGTCGACGTACGGTTCTGCGACCTGCCGGGGGTCATGCAGCACTTCACCGTCCCGGTATCGAGTTTCGACGAGTCCGTCTTCGAGGACGGGCTGAGCTTCGACGGCTCCTCGATCCGCGGGTTCCAGGCGATCCACGAGTCCGACATGTCGCTGTTCCCCGACGTGACCACGGCCTACCTGGACCCGTTCCGGGTGGCCAAGACGCTGGTCATCAACTTCTTCATCCACGACCCGATCACGGGCGAGGCCTACAGCCGTGACCCGCGCAATATCGCTCGGAAGGCGATGGCGTACCTGGCCAGCACCGGTCTCGGCGACCAGGCCTTCTTCGCCCCCGAGGCCGAGTTCTACGTCTTCGACGAGGTGCGCTTCGCGACCGCCGCGAATGAGGGCTTCTACCACATCGACTCCGAGGCCGGCGCCTGGAACTCGGGCGTCGCGGGTACCGCCGAGCACCCGAACCGGGGCTACAAGGTGAAGTACAAGGGTGGGTACTTCCCGGTCGCCCCCTACGACCACTTCGGCGAACTCCGCGACGAGATGGTGATCGAGCTGGAGAAGGTCGGCCTCCAGGTCGAGCGCGCGCACTCCGAGGTCGGCACCGGCGGCCAGGCCGAGATCAACTACAAGTTCGACGAGCTGCTCAAGGCCGCCGATGACGTGATGAAGTTCAAGTACATCATCAAGAACACCGCCTGGCGCAACGGCAAGACGGCGACCTTCATGCCGAAGCCGATCTTCGGTGACAACGGCTCGGGCATGCACGTGCATCAGTCGATCTGGAAGGACGGCGAGGCGCTGTTCTACGACGAGACCGGGTACGCCGGTCTCTCGGACATGGCCCGCTACT
>CAYNFY010000058.1:5228-25978 GCA_964396585.1 uncultured Nocardioides sp. | reverse complement strand
GTGGAGCTGAGGGGACTCGAACCCCTGACCCCCTGCATGCCATGCAGGTGCGCTACCAGCTGCGCCACAGCCCCAACGTTGCTTGTCGCCTCGCGACGACTGACAGAACAGTACCGGGCCGGCCCGGATGCGCGAAATCGCAGTCCCTCCGTGGAGGTCGTCCGGAGGGAGCATTCACGGCGTCATCCAGATGACGTCTCCTGCTCCGGGTCAGATCAGCCAGGGCTCAGGGATGTTGGAGAGTGCGGTTCCAGGCGGTCAACCGCCAGGCCAGTACGGACCCGTACTCACGGAACGTGGGCACCTGCTCCTCCAACACCGTCCAGGCACAGTTGTCCATCGCCGCGAAGGCATGGAAAGCGTCGTCAGCCAGCCCCAGGAAGTCGATCACCCCGGTCCGCAACGAGGCGCCGTGCGCCACCACCACCCCGCAGCCGCCGACCGGAACCGCCTCGGCCGCCTCGGCCAGTGCCGGGCGCCAGCGAGCCGCCACCTGGGCTGGGGTCTCCCGTCCCACGACCGTGCCCTCCCGCTCCCCCGCGAGAACCGCCGCCTCCTCCGGGAAGAGTTCCGCATACTCCTCCCAGGTCCGGTCCTGCCGGTTGATCCCGACACTGAACTCACGCAATCGCGGATCGCTCTCGACCTCCAGCGAACTGTGTCGGGCGATCTCCTCGGCCGTCACCCGGGCCCGGGAGAGGTCGGAACTGCGAACGAAGGCTGGCTTGAAAGCCGCGATCACCGGGGCGACCGCTCGAGCCTGGTCCCGGCCCCGCCCGTTGAGCGGCACGTCGAGGTGTCCCTGGGCCCGGCGGGCCACATTGTGGTCGGTCTCGCCGTGCCGAACCAGGACCAAGCGCCGGGGCCCGATCCGTTCCGTGGTCTTCGGTCGGTTCACTGCTGAGAGGCAGCGCCCGGCGCGGCGACATCGGGAAGGGAGATCTCCGGGCAATCGCGCCACAGCCGGCCGAGGGCGTAGAACTCGTGCTCCTCGTCGTGCTGCACGTGCACCACGATGTTGCCGTAGTCGAGCAGCACCCAGCGCCCCTCCCGGTGCCCTTCACGACGAATCGGCTTCTCATCGAGCTGGATGCGGAGCTGGTCCTCGATGTTCTCCGCGATCGCCTTGACCAGACGATCGTTTCCGGCCGAGGCGATCAGGAAGGCGTCGGTGATCGCCAGTTGCTCGGAGACGTCGAAGGCCTGCAGGTTCTCCGCCTTCTTGTCGGCCGCGGCCAGGGCCGCCACCTCGATCATCTTCAGGGACTCGTCTGCGGCGCTCATCGGCGCTCCTCACTCGGACTTGCTACGGGATGGTTCAGGACTGCCCGGCACCGAGGCCGGATAGAGGTCATGCTTGGCGATGTACTGGACCACCCCATCGGGCACCAGGTACCAGACCGGCTCACCGCGCTGCTTGCGCAGCCGGCAGTCGGTCGACGAGATCGCCAGCGCGGGGATCTCGACCAGGGTCACATTGTGGCCGGGGACCTCGGCCAGGGTCTCGGGATCCATCTCGTAGCCGGGCCGTGTGCACCCGACGAAGTTGGCCAGCTCGAACAACTCGTCCGCATTGCGCCAGGTGAAGATATTGGCCAGCGCGTCCGCGCCGGTGATGAAGTACAACTCCGCGTCGGGCATCCGCTCACGCAGGTCCCGCAACGTGTCGATGGTGTAGGTCGGTCCTTGACGGTCGATGTCGACCCTGCTGACCGTGAATCTCGGGTTGGCCGCAGTCGCGATCACCGTCATCAGGTATCGGTGTTCGGCCGGTGAGACCTCACGATCCGATTTCTGCCAAGGGTCTCCGGTGGGCACGAAGACCACCTCGTCCAGGTCGAACCAGGACTGGACCTCGGAGGCGGCCACCAGGTGGCCGTGATGGACGGGATCGAACGTCCCCCCCATCACTCCGACCCGACGGGGCGCCTCAGCTGTGCTCGCGGCCACCGGCGAAGGACAACAGGATCAGCAGCGAAAGGAGCAGGATCCCCAGAGCGATCCCACCCACGGCGTACGGGCTGATCGGGGACTCACCGCTCTCGGCGGCAGAGACGAGGATGACGTTGGCGCTCAGCATGATGGTGATCCTATCGGTACTGGGCCTCGAGGGTTCGAGGAGGTCGGCGGCACTCAGCGAACGTGGCCGTCACCGGTGACGATGTATTTCGTAGAGGTCATCTCGGGGAGTCCCATCGGGCCCCGGGCATGCAACTTCTGGGTGCTGATCCCGATCTCGGCTCCGAAGCCGAACTCGCCGCCGTCGGTGAACCGCGTCGAGGCGTTGACCAGCACCGCCGCGGAGTCCACCGCCGCGGTGAATCGGCGTGCGGTCGGCAGGTGCTCGGTGACGATCGCGTCGGTGTGCCCCGAGGAGTGTGTCCGGATGTGCTCGATGGCCTCCTCCAGCGTACCCACCACCTTGGCGGAGATCTCCAAGCTCAGATACTCGGTGTCCCAGTCCTCGTCGGTGGCACGAACGACCCCGTCGTATTCACAGAACGTCTCGTCCCCATGGATGGTCACACCGTGCTCGGCGAGCGCGTCGATCACCAGCGGCAGGAACTCGTCGGCGACGTCGGCATGCACCAGCAAGGACTCAGCAGAGTTGCACACACTGCTGCGGTGGGTCTTGGAGTTGAGCACCAGGGACAGTGCCTTGTCCAGATCTGCGGCCGAGTCGACGAAGACGTGACAGTTGCCGACACCGGTCTCGATCACGGGCACGATCGCCTCTTCCACGACGGTGCGGATCAGTCCCGCTCCGCCCCGGGGGATCAGCACGTCGACCAGTCCACGCGCCCGCATCAGTGCCTTGACCGTCTCGTGACTGGTGGCGGGTACCAGTTGGACACAGTCCGCGGGCAGCCCGGAGGCCTCCACCGCGCCACGCAAGGCCTGCACGATGGCGGCATTGGAGGAGGCGGCACTCGACGAGCCGCGCAGCAACACGGCGTTACCGGACTTGAGACAGATTCCGGCAGCGTCAGCGGTCACATTGGGCCGGGCCTCATAGATCATCCCCACCACGCCGAACGGCACCCGTACCTGCCTCAGCTCCAACCCGTTGGCCAGTGTCGATCCGCGCAGCACCTCCCCCACCGGGTCCGGCAGCGCCGCGACCTCACGCAACCCGGCAGCCATGCCCTCCAGCCGGGATCGGTCCAGACGCAGTCGATCAATGATATTGGCCGGCGTCCCGTTGCCCTGCGCGCGAGCGACGTCCTCGGCGTTGGCCGCCAGGATCGAGGGCTCCGCCCGTATCAATGCCTCGGCCATCGCCTCCAGGGCGGCGTCCTTCACCTGCCGGGTGGCGACCGCCAGTTCATAGCTGGCCCTCCGGGCCGTACGGGCAAGGTCCAGCACGTCGTTCATGTTGACGACCCTACGGTGATCCACCCAGTATCGGGTCCCCCATCTTGATCTGCGGGCCGACCCCGCTGCCTCGCGGGCCCGCACCGGCCACTCCGAACGCTCTCGGCCCGATTCAGCACCGCAGCCATGGAATTTCCTGCGCCGAGGCTGTACGAGAAGGCAACCGGATCGACTCCCCCGACGTCAGTGTGTACACAGGGGGCAGCCACAGATGCGCCCCGACAAGACTCGGGAAGGACCTCCTATGGACCGAACACCTCGCTCGCGTCGCACCGGCCGCTGCGCGATCGCAGGGGTCGCGGCACTCGCGACCATCTGGGCCGGCGGCTCGTTGCCCACCGCCTCGGCGCACGACGACGACCACGCCCCGACCGGCCACGAGGCGAAGATCGGCGGTATCGACCCTGCCTCGGTGTGGATGTCGAACCGGATCGAGGGCTACCGGATGGGAAAGCGCCTCTACCTCTCCGGCGGGCCGTACCTGGTCGCCGGCAGCAAGGACCTGCGTATCGAGTCTCACCGGGCCTCGTGGAACGACAAGATCGTCACCACCTGGCAGTCCGGTGCCAGGACCGGCACCTTTCCTGCCGGCACCCAGCGCACCTTCGACAAACTGCCCAAGTTCAGCACGGTGAAGTTGTTGCGCGGCAAGAAGGTGTTGGCCACCCGCAAGGTCGCCGCCTGCCTGAACAACGGCGCCACCCGGGTCGAGCCGAAGGCGGCCGCGACCAGCTCGTTCCCGCTGTACGGCTGCCCGATGAATCCCTTCACCGTCGGCTCGCTCCAGGGGATTCCAGCGGGCTGGGCCACCCCGTTGTTCATGGACGGCTCTCTGAACTGGAAGGTCCCCAGCACCAAGGGAAAGCTCAAGGTACGAGTCACCATCGCCGATGGTTACGCGACTGCGATGGGCATCCCGGCATCGGCGCGCACCCGCACTGCGAAGCTCGTCTTCCCCAAGGTGGACGATGAGATGTCGATGCGCATGCGCTCCCGGACACCGGCCACGGCTGGTGTCACAGGCGTTGCCACGCCCGCTCCGCGGCCGACCCAGCGTGCTGCGGGAAGTACCGGACCGCGACCCGATCTACGCTCGCTGCCTGCCTACGACATCTCGGTGAACCGCAAAGGCACCCAGTTGCGCTTCGCGGCGACCGTCTGGAACGCCGGTGACAGTCCGCTCGTGGTCGACGGCTATCGCAACGGCATGCAGAACCGGATGACCGGCTACCAGTATTTCTTCGACAGCGACGGCACCCAGGTCGGCTACCAGCAGGTCGGCGAGTTGCAGTACCACGCGGCGAATCACAACCATTGGCACTTCGAGGACTTCGCCCGCTACCGGCTGCTGGACGCGAATAAGAAGCCGTTGCGTACCTCCGGGAAGGTCTCGTTCTGTCTGGCGAATACCGATGCCATCGACTACACCGTCGAGGGGGCCGATGTGAACCCGGACAACACGGATCTCTCCACCGCCTGCGGTGACCGTTCCTCGCTGAGCATCCGTGAGGTCCTGGCCTCCGGTTCGGGTGACACCTACGCCCAGTTCCGGGCCGGTCAGGCGATCCCGCTCAAGGGGATCAAGCCGGGCAAGTACTTCCTCGCCGTCGAAGCGAACCCGGGCGGGCGCCTGATCGAACAGAGCACCACCAACAACATCGCCTATCGGACGATCTGGATCAAGGGCGCGAAGAACGGCCGGCACAGCGTGAAGGCCGGCAAGGTCGGCATCATCGACGACAAGGGCTTCGCCGGAATGCAGTAGAGCCCGTACACGGGTCCGCGAGAGCCGACAGACCCCCGTCGCCCTGAGGGCGGCGGGGGTCTGTCGCTGTCGCGTAGTGGATCAGCCCTTGCGAGCGATGATCTTCTCAGTCGCGGCAGGCAGCACCGTGTGCAGGTCGCCCACCACACCGAAGTCGACCAACTCGAACATCGGAGCCTCTTCGTCCTTGTTGACGGCCACGATGGTCTTGGAGGTCTGCATTCCGGCCCGGTGCTGGATGGCACCGGAGATACCGGCCGCCACGTACAACTGCGGCGAAACGGTCTTACCGGTCTGACCGACCTGGAAGGTGTGCGGCTTCCAACCCGAGTCGACGGCCGCGCGGGAGGCACCTACCGCGGCACCCAGCGAGTCGGCCAGGTTCTCGATCGGGGCGAAGTCGCCACCGGTGCCACGACCGCCCGAGACCACGATGGCGGCCTCGGTCAGCTCCGGGCGTCCGGTGGCCTGTCGCGGCTGGCTGGCGACGATCTGCGCGGTCTTGGCGCCGTCCGAGATCTGCACCGCGAACTGCTCCACGGAACCCGCGCCGGCACCCTCCTCGGGGGCCGCCGCGTTGGGCTTGACCGTGATGATCGGGGTGCCCTTGGTGACCTTGGCCTGCACCGTGAAGTTACCGGCGAAGACCGACTGCGTGGTGACCGGACCGGCCTGCACGTCCACGGCGTCGGTGATCAGACCCGACTCGGTCTTGATCGCCAGGCGTGCGGCCACCTCCTTGCCCTCGGCCGAGGACGGGATCAGCACGGCTGCCGGGGTCGCTGCGGCCATCAGCTGGGCCAGGGCCTCCGCCTTGGGCGCTACCAGGTAGCCCTTGATCTGGGCGTCGTCGATCGCGTAGACCTTCTCGGCGCCGTAACCGGCCACGGTCGCAGCGACCGCTGCAACCTGGTCGGCGGCACCGATGAAGACGGCTGCCGGGGTGCCGAGCCGCTTGGCGAGAGCCAGCAGCTCGTAGGTGGGCTTCTTGACTGTCCCGTCGACGTGGTCGACGAGAACGAGAACTTCAGACATTCTCAATCGCTCCTCAGATGAACTTCTTGGACGCGAGGAAGTCGACCAGCGCGGTGGCGCCCGAGCCGTCCTCATCCTTGACGATCTCACCGGCGGTACGCGGCGGACGGGCCGTGGTCTCCTCGACCGCGGTCCAAGCGCCGGCCAGGCCGACCTCACCGGCGTCGATACCCAGGTCGGCCAGGGTCAGGGTCTCCAGCGGCTTCTTCTTCGCCGCCATGATCCCCTTGAACGACGGGTAGCGCGCCTCACCGGACTGGTCGGTGACCGAGAGCACCAGCGGCATCGTGCCACCGATCACCTCGGTGGCGGCGTCGCCGTCACGCTTGATCCGGACCTGGTCGCCCTGGGACTCCACGACCGAGGCCTGGGTGACCTGGGGCAGCCCGAGACGCTCGGCCAGCATCGCCGGGACGACGCTCATACCGGCGTCGGTCGAGGCCATGCCGCTCATGATGAGGTCGAAGGGACCGTCGGTCTCGGCGATCTTGGCCACGGCCTTGGCGAGCACCAGTGAGGTAGCGATGGCATCCGATCCGGCGATGGCCTCGTCGTTGACGTGGACCGCCTTGTCGACACCCATCTGCAGCGCCTTGCGGACCGCGTCGACGGCCTTCTCAGGACCCACGGTCAGCGCGGTGACGGTGACGTCCTCGCCCTCCCGCTTCTCCTTGATCTGCAGGGCCTGCTCCACGGCGTACTCGTCGAGCTCCGAGAGGAGCCCATCGACACCCACGCGGTCAACGGTGAAGTCCGCCTTGAACTGCCGGTCGGCAGTCGCGTCGGGAACGTACTTGACACAGACAACAATGTTCATGGTGGTGTGGCCGGGTGGCCCCTCCTGGGTACTCGAAGTCCGACCCGTCAGCGCGGAGGCCGTGGGTGTGCGTAATTGTTGAGGATACTGGCGCGCCACCCACCTCGGAACTCTGGTTCACGGTGTGACGCGTCACACGACTCGTCCATCCCCCACGATCCGGGCCCCTACGAGCCGACTCCGGCCCCGAGGTCGAGGACCTCGGGGCCGGAGTCGAGTCGCGTCCCCGGCGTAGGTGCCGGACCCTCAGACGCTCATCTCGTTACTTCTTGATCCTGACCTTGCCCGTGCCCTTTGACGCCTTGTTGGCCTTGTCGCCGGAGTAGGCCGCGGTGATCTTGTACTTGCCCTTCTTCAACTTCTTGACGGTGATCACGGCCTTGCCCTGCTTCACCTTCGCCTTCTTGGTGACCTTCTTGGCGCCCTTGAGGGTCACCTTGACCTTGCCACCCGGCTTGCTGCCCTTCACCTTGACGGTGACCTTCGCCATCCCCTTACCGACGGCCTTGGCCTTCACCTTGGTCTTGGTCGTGGTCTTGGCCACCTGCACGGTGTTGGCAGTCAGGCTCACTCCGGTGGGCGGAGTGCACGGCACGTCGGCCTTCGGGAGGATCCCGAGTGGGCTTCCGTCGGCGGTGAAGATATTCATGTGGGCGACGTACTTGCCAGCGTCGACCTTCACCACGCCGGCCTTGCGCAGCACCGCATTCAAGGGACCACTGATGGTCAGATTGAGCGGGCCCGTTGCGGGGATCTGCGTCTTCGGAATCGGCAGGGTCACGGTGACCGGCGAACCTCCGACCTTGATCGTGACATCGGCCGATCCGGCGACCGAGCGAGCACCCAGGTTGTAGGCGGCGCCCATCATGCTCGCCGAGACCGCCACCTTGGACGTCACGGTCTTGATCTTGTCGCCCACCTTGGCTGTCGCCGGAGCACTGGTGTCGACCACTGTGTCGAACGTGTTCGCTCCCAAGATCGGCACAGTGCAGGCGTAGGCGAGTGAGGTGGTGGCGGCGGTGGCGGTGCCACCCGTGGCTACCAGCGTCGTGGCCGCCAAGGCCAGGGTGGAGAGTGCAGCAGTCTTGCGCAGTTTCATGAGGTCTTCCTCCGAGTGGGCAACCCGGGACGGATCCTCGCGCCCGCCCCCGGGTACACAGAGCCGAAACCCTGTGACGACAGTCACGTTACCCGTGAGTCACAAACCCCAAACCTGCCGTCCTGCCACCCGATCCAGCCGCTCAGCGCCCGTCGAATCGCGCCTTACCCGGACCGTCCTTGATGAACGACTGCATGCCGGTGCTGCGGTCCTCGGTGGCGAAGAGGGCAGCGAACTGCTGGCGTTCGATCTCCAGCCCGGTCTCCAGATCGACCCCGAGACCTCGATCGATCGACTCCTTGGCTGCCCGGATCGCGAAGGTCGCGGCCTGGCTGAACTGGCCCGCCCATTCCACGGCGGTGGCATACACGTCGGCGGCGGGTACGACCCGGTCCACCAGACCGATATTCAGCGCCTCGACGGCCTTCACCCAGCGGCCGGTGAAGATGATGTCCTTCGCCTTGCTCGGGCCGACCAGTCGGGAGAGCCGCTGGGTGCCCCCAGCACCGGGGATGATGCCGAGCAGAACCTCAGGCTGACCCAGCACCGCATCGTCGGCCGCGATCCGGATGTCGGCGCACAGGGCCAACTCACACCCACCGCCCAGCGCGTAGCCGTTCACCGCGGCCACGACCGGTTTGGGAATCCGAGCCACGGCCTTGAAGCAGTCCTGCAAGTCACCCGAGCGAGCCACCATGTCGGTATAGGACATGTCGGCCATCTCCTTGATGTCCGCACCGGCCGCGAAGACGCGCTCCCCGCCCCACAGCACGACGGCCTTCACGTCCTCGCGACGAGCGGCCTCCTGGGCGGTCTCGCGGATCTCCTCCTGGACCTGGACGTTCAGGGCATTCATCTTGGGCCGATCCAAGCGGATCGTCCCGACACCGTCGGCCACCTCGAGGTTCACGTACTCGCCCATCACCACTCCTTCTCAACGACATCTGGCACGTCGGTGAGCCTATCCACCACGTACCGCACCGCATTCGCGGGTCAGTAGGGTTGCCACGTGCATCCGATCAGCGTGACCACGGTGACCCCCGGTGTGGCTCGGCTCGACTGGGGCAGCGTGGCTCCCGAGGTCGCCGAACTGCGCCTGCTGGTCGAGGAGGTACTGGCTGAGTACCACCGTGTCGAGGTCCACCTACGCCTAGATGACGCGCTGGGCCAGCGCTTGGCCCTGTGGGCCGGGTTACACCGCGAGGGCGTGGCCAGGGGTGTTCCCTTCGCCGGCGGCACCGCCGACGTGGTCGTGCACGCCCGGGTCGCCGACGATGCACCGGTCGGCGACCCGACGGGGTTCCGTTCAATGCTCAACTCGTTCCTACCCCGAAAGCGGGCCATCGGGCAGCTGCTGATTCGTGATCTCGACCAACGGGTCCTGTTGTGCCAGCTCACCTACAAGCAGGACTGGGACCTGCCCGGTGGCGTGGTCGAGGTCGGCGAGAATCCGCGGACCGGGGTGCTCCGAGAGGTCCAGGAGGAGCTGGCGCTGGAGCTGAGGACCGATCGACTGTTGCTCACCGACTGGATGCCCACCTGGGGCGGGTGGGACGACGCCCTGTGCCTGGTCTTCGACGGCGGCGTGCATCCGGAATCGATTCTCGACCGAGTGGTACGCCAGGAGAAGGAGATCGCCTCAGTGGCATTCCTCACCCTGGAGCAGGTACGAGAGAGGGCCACCGATTTCACGGCCCGTCGGGTCGAGACAGCCCTGCTGGCCGTCCACGAAGGCGCCCAGTTCAGCGAGTCGGGTCGACGAGTCTGACGGGTTCGCCCAGCAGTTCCCGAGCCAAGCGGGTGGCGCCCACCACCGCGGCAGGCATCGCGACCACGGCACCGAAGGGAACCCAGAAGCAGAGCATCACCGCCAATCCGAACCCGAGCACCGATCGACGACTGCGGCGCAGTAGTCGAGCCCGGGCCTTCGCATCGAGTCCCCTAGCCTCCAGCGGACGAGCCAGCAGTTCGTCTGCCAGCAGCCACGCGGTGACTCCCGCCCCTCCGACTGCGGCTATCACCGTTCCTACCACCGGCACCGTGCCGACCGCGAAGACTGCCACGGCCAGCAACGCGCCCCGGCGCAGCAGTCGCAGACCGTCTCCCACCGCCGTCACCAGACCGAGCTCGTCAGGCTGCGGCACTCCCCCGAGCATCCGCTCGGTCTCGGCATGGATCCGGGCGTAGAAGGGTTCTCCGAGCAGCAGGGTGAGGGCCACGAACAGGGCCCACGAGGCGAACAGGTACCCGCCGAGCAGAGCAACCTGCACCGCCACTCGAAGCGCATTGCGCAGCGTCGCATCGAGGTCGTCCAGGAACGGCGTACCCCACACGACCAGGTCGCGGGAGAAGAAGGCGAGCGTGATCAGGCCCGCCATCAGGACCACGCCGACGACCACCGCAGGAACCGCCCCCAGCAGCATCAGCCTGGGTCGGCTGCGCCACATGGCGAACCCCTGCCATAGGGCCTGGGGCCCGGAGACGGTCCGGCCGAGTTGTCGGCTCAGTCGTTCGGAGTGCACCGGTTGCCGATCGGCTCAGAAGAGCGCCGACGCCAGGTTCTGTCGCCCTCGCAAGACCCGGGAGTCGCCGGCACCTACCGCGGCGAACAGCCCGAGCAGGTGATCGCGGGCCTTGTCCCGATCGTCACCCGCAGTACGCCGAACCAGGTCGACGAGACGGTTGAAGGCGTCTTCGACGTGGCCGCCGAGCATGTCGAGATCGGCTACCAGGGTCTGAGCCTCGACGTTCTCGGGCTCGGCTGCGGCCGCGGCACGCGCCCCATTGAGGTCGACCCCTTGAGTGCGCTGCAGCACCTTGGCCATGGCCAGTCCGGCCGCAGCCTCGACGTCGGCCGGGTTGGCATCCACCAGCTTCTGGTACTCGGCCACGGCCCGGTCCATGTCACCGGCCTGCAGGGCATCCTCCGCGGCGGCGTAACGGGGATCCGCCGCCGGACCACCGTCGACTGACTCGACCTGGCGCGGCTGGTGCCGCCCGCTGATCCCTTGGACGGTCAACTGCTGGCCCAGCTGGCTGAAGACGGTGCGCAGTTCCTCAAGGCTCAGTACACCGGGGATCGGCTGCGCGACCGGCCGCCCGTCGAGAAGGATGTAGAGCAGAGGAAGTTGCGGCACCTGCATCGCCTGGGCGATCTGGGGCGCAAGGTCCACGTCGACCAGCCCGGCCAGGTATCGGCCCTCGCTCTCTTCCACGACCTCGGCCACATCCTGGGCGTAGGTCTGGGACCCGGGCGCCTGGGTGGCCGAGAAGAAGAGCAGAACGACCGGAGCCGTCATCGATTCCTCGAGCACGGACTGGAAGTTCTGTTCGTCGAGCTGCACGGTGTAGGAGCCCGCGATGCCCGAGGCGGCCTCGACGGCGCCGGGCGCCGCCGCGCCGGCCGGCTGGGAGAGACCAGTGAGATCGATGGCACCGGGTCGATTGAACGGCTGCTGCGTCATAGCGCCATCCTATGAGGCGCCCGACGACCCCGACGACCCCGGCGACCTTCGACGCCCCGGATGAGGCGGGCCCATCCGTGAGCGAACATCAGCAATCGTGGGCCCCGAGCAGCCGGGCGGCCGCTCGGTACGGATCCATTCGTCCGGCACCGACCTGGGCGACGAGGTCGGCCATCAGCGGATCCGCGTCCTCCTCCCACCGACTGGTGAATGCGGCCAGGGCGATGGCCTGGATCTCGCTACGTATCCGTCTGCTCCGGCGGCGCTCCGTCTCGCCCGTCCGCTCCGCCCAATCGCGGTGCTCGGTGAGCGCGGAGACCAGTTCGTCGATTCCGGTCCCCTGCTGGGCCACCGTTTTGAGCACCGGCCGGGACCAATCGTCCTCGCGCCGTGGGGTCATCGCCAGCATCGAGCGCAGGTCGCGACGTACCAGTCCCGCCCCGTCCCGATCCGCCTTGTTCACCACATAGACGTCGCCGACCTCCAGGAGGCCGGCCTTGGCCGCCTGGATGCCGTCCCCCATTCCGGGCGCGAGCAGCACCACGGTGGTATCGGCCGCAGCGGCCACCTCCACCTCGCTCTGTCCCACCCCGACGGTCTCCACCAAGACGACGTCGAAACCGACGGCATCCAGGACCCGGATCGCCTGCGGGGTGGCCCGGGCCAGCCCGCCCAGGTGTCCCCTCGATGCCATCGACCGGATGAAGACTCCCGGGTCGGCGGCGTGCTCGGACATCCGGATCCGGTCCCCCAGCAGGGCTCCTCCCGTGAACGGCGAGGAGGGGTCGACGGCCAGCACCCCGACCCGGAGCTCCGAGCTGCGCAGGGCGGTGATCAGTGCCCCGGTGAGCGTGGACTTGCCCACTCCGGGAGCCCCGGTCACACCGATCACGTGAGAGCGGCCGGTGTGCGGCGCCAACAGGGTCAGCGCCTCGCCTAGGGATGGGGATCCGTCCTCGACCAGGCTGATCAGCCTGGCCACCGCCGCGGCCTGACCGGCCAGCGCCCGCCGTACGAGGTCGGGAACCGACAGGGTCGAGCCGCGCCGGCTCCCGTTCGCAGAGGTCGTCATCACCGACTCATGTGCTCAGGCGTTGGGCACCCGAATGATCAGGGCATCGCCCTGACCTCCCCCACCACACAGGGCGGCGGCACCGGTGCCACCTCCGCGGCGCTGCAGTTCGAGCGCGAGATGCAGCACGATCCGGGCGCCGGACATCCCGACCGGGTGACCCAGAGCGATAGCGCCGCCGTTGACATTGACCTTCTCGGGGTCGATGCCCAGTTCCTCGCTCGAGCAGATCCCCACCGCGGCGAAGGCCTCGTTCAGTTCGAAGAGGTCGATCTCGGCGATGTCGATGCCCTCCTTGGCGGCGGCCTGGCGGATGGCGTTCGCGGGTTGCAACTGCAGGGTGGAGTCCGGCCCGGCCACCTGACCGGACGCGCCGATCTCGGCCAACCAGGTGAGTCCCAGTTCCTCGGCCTTGGCCTTGCTCATCACGACCACGGCGGCGGCACCGTCCGAGATCTGGCTCGATGACCCGGCGGTGATGGTGCCGTCCTTGGCGAATGCCGGACGCAGCCCCCCGAGCGACTCGGTGGTGGTATCGGCGCGCACTCCTTCGTCCTGGGAGACCTCGACCTCCCCCTTGCGCGTCTTGATCCGTACCGGCACGACCTCGTCGTCGAAGATCCCGTTCTTCCAGGCCTCGGCGGCGAGTCGGTGCGAGCGGGCCGAGAACGCGTCCTGCTGCTCGCGGGTGAGATCGTTGACCGACTCCGTCAGGCCCCCCATCGGCTGATCGGTGAACTGGTCGTACAGAGCGTCATAGGCCATCGAGTCGACCAGAGCGGTGTCGCCGTATTTGAAGCCCTCCCTCGATCCGGGCAGCAGGTGCGGGGCCCGGGTCATCGACTCCATCCCACCGGCCACGACGATCTCGTGCTCACCGGCCCGGATCAGTTGGTCGGCCAGCGCGATCGCATTGATCCCCGAAAGACACACCTTGTTGATCGTGATGGCCGGGACATTCATCGGCACGCCACCAGCCGCGGCTGCCTGACGAGCGGTGATCTGGCCGGTCCCCGCCTGGATGACGTGCCCCATGATCACGTAGTCGACCTGATCCCCACCGACTCCGGCCTTGGCCAACGCGCCGGCGATCGCGACCCCACCGAGGTCGGCGGCGGACTGGTCTTTGAGCCCGCCCATCAGGCGGCCGATCGGGGTGCGCGCCCCGGCAACGATCACGGAACCGGACATTGGAGCCTCCAATGGAAGTTGGGAGTGGACAGGGCGGTTGACCCCGGCACCACCCATCGTAGGTGAATGGGCATTAACGTCTCCCCCAGCGGACAGTTCGACTCCTCCGCGGGACAGGGTGGACGATATTGCCATGACCGATCCCAATGCGTCCCGACAGCTTCCCGAGCACCTCTTCCTCGCCATCGACCACGTCGGAATCGCGGTGCCCGACCTCGACGAGGCGAAGGCCTTCTACGTCGAGAAGTACGGGATGAAGGTGCTTCATGAAGAGGTGAACACCGAGCAGGGCGTGCGGGAGGCGATGGTCGGTGTCGGCGACTCGGGTTCCTGCATCCAGTTGCTCGCCCCGATCGACGAGACCTCCACGATCGCCAAGTTCCTAGACCGCAGCGGTCCCGGCATCCAGCAGATGGCCTACCGGGTAGCCGATGTCGAGCAGGTCTCGGCCATCCTGCGCGAACGCGGTCTGCGTCTGCTCTACGACACTCCCCGGCGTGGTACGGCGGACTCCAGGATCAACTTCATCCACCCCAAGGACGCCGGCGGTGTCCTGGTCGAGCTGGTCGAGCCGAACCCCAACGCATCGCACTGACCCACCCCGATCCTCCACCTGCTCGACGGGCGCCTCCGACTAGGAGGCGCCCGTCGTCGCATCTCCCGGTACGCGCTCTGGCCTCATCCCTGCCGCCGAGTCACCGAGTCCCACCGTCGCGGAACCGGGTCATGTGAGGTGGGCCACCCTCCCCATCCGGGGGCAGACAAACGGGTTAACAGTCAGTAACCTCACAGCATCCTGCGCTCGTCGTAGGGCCTAACCCGCAGACTCCAGTCGAATCGCCAGGAGATCCGAGCCGTGCAGAACATCCTTGACGCCATCCAGTCCGGCAATGCGACCACTCGGGACTTCGCCGCCCTAGAACTACCCGAGTCCTATCGGGCCGCGTTCGTACGCAAGGACGAGGTGGACATGTTCGAGGGCCTCCCGAGCAGAGAGAAGGACCCCCGTAAGTCACTGCATGTGGACGATGTGCCGATGCCGGAACTCGGGCCAGGTGAGGCCCTGGTCGCGGTGATGGCCTCGGCCATCAACTACAACACCGTATGGACCTCGATCTTCGAGCCACTACCGACCTTCGGCTTCCTGGAGCGACTGGGCCGCACCTCCGATCTCGGCAAACGTCACGACCTGCCGTATCACGTGGTGGGCTCGGATCTGTCCGGCGTGGTGTTGAAGACCGGGCCCGGAGTCCAGAAATGGCACCCCGGTGACCGGGTGGTAGCGCACTGCCTCTCGGTCGATCTGGAGTCCCCCGACGGACACAACGACACGATGCTCGACCCCGAGCAGCGGATCTGGGGGTTCGAGACCAACTTCGGCGGCCTCGCCCATGTGGCGCTGGTCAAGGCCAACCAGCTGATGCCCAAGCCCGAGCACCTCACCTGGGAGGAAGCGGCTTCCCCCGGCTTGGTGAACGCAACCGCCTACCGGCAGCTCGTCTCGGCCAACGGCGGCAACATGAAGCAGGGGGACAACGTACTCGTCTGGGGCGCCTCCGGTGGATTGGGCGGATTCGCCACCCAGTACGCGCTCAACGGCGGAGCCACCCCGATCTGCGTGGTCTCGAACGAGGAGAAGGCCAGGATCGCTCGCTCGATGGGAGCCGACCTGATCATCAACCGGTCCGAGGAGGACTACCGGTTCTGGAACGACGAGGGAACCCAGCAGAACCCACGGGAATGGAAGCGGTTCGGGGCCAAGATCCGTGAGCTCACCGGCGGCGAGGACATCGACATCGTGTTCGAGCACCCCGGCCGCGAGACGTTCGGCGCCTCGGTATTCGTGACCCGCAAGGGCGGCACCATCACCACCTGCGCCTCGACCTCGGGCTATATGCACGAGTACGACAACCGGTACCTGTGGATGAACCTCAAGAGGATCATCTCCAGCCATTTCGCCAACTATCGCGAATCGTGGGAGGCCAACCGCCTCATCGCCAAGGGTCGCATCCACCCCACGCTCTCGCGCACCTACCCGCTCGAGGAGGTCGGACAGGCCTCACTCGATGTGCACCGCAACAGTCATCAGGGCAAGGTCGGAGTCCTGTGCCTGGCACCTGCCGAAGGCCAGGGTGTGCTCGACGACGAGATGAGAGCCACGCATCTGGACGCGATCAACCGATTCCGCGGCGTCTGACCTACCCGGGCGCTCCGCCCTGACACCCCGGTTCGCCGTCTGTCTGGCGAGCCGGGGTGTTTCGTCACCACTCATGGGAGAGACTGTGCGAGCCACCATTTCACCGCCCGATCCCCCAGAAGGAGTGCTCATCCCATGAGCCGCGACCAGGGTCTGTCCATCTTCGAAGACCAGCCCGAGGGAGAGTCCAGCGCCGCCGAGGAGACCCAGGTACTCCCGACCGTCGCCGAGAACCCCTCGGTAACTGAACGCGCCCAAGCACCCGTCGTGGTCGCACGTCCGGTCGCCTCCCCACGGCCCACCACATTCACGCCCGGCGAGGCCTTCGCACAGGTCCGTCGTGGCGGCTACGACCGTTTCGCCGTGGACGCCCAGCTGGAGCAACTGCTCGCTGAGAAGGCTCGCCTGGAGGACGAGGCGTCCCAGGCCCGGCAGCAGACTGAGTCCCTGGCTCAGGAGGTGACCCGGCTGCGCGAGCAGATGGCCGAGGTCGAAAGCCCCTCGTATGCGGGACTAGGAGGGCGCGCCGCCTCGATGCTGCGCTTGGCCGAGGAGGAGGCCTCCGAAGTTCGACAGGCGGCCAACAAGGAGGCCGAGGAGATCCGTAGCCGGGCCAACGCCGATGCCGCCGGGGTCCGGGCTACCGCACATCGTGAGGCCGAGGACATGCGGGTCGTGCAGTTGCGTGAGATCGAGGAGACTCGCCAACGAGTGCTCAAGGAGGCCGAGACCGAACGCGAGCTCGCCAAGAGCGAGGCGGCCGACATGCGTGCCACCGCGCAGCGTGCCGTCGATCAGTTGAAGTTGGCCGCCGAACAGGAGACGACCGAACTACGCACCGGAGCGGTACGCGAGGCGGAGAAGGTGAAGGTCGGCGCCGACCGTGAGGTTGCGGAGGCCCGTCGCACCCTGGCCGTGGAGAAGGAACGACTGGCCCGTGAGGCTTCCGACCACCACAACAACTCGATGGCCGAGACCAACCGGCTGGTCCAGGATGCCGCCGATCGCGCCGAGGCCTCCGAGCTCCGAGCACAGGAGGCCATGGCCCTGGCCACTCAGACCCGGCAGACGGCACAGCACGAGGCCGAGAACCTGCTGGGCCGGGCCCGGCGCGAAGCCGAGCAGATCGTTACCGCGGCCCGGGCCGAGGCCGAGGCCGTCACCGTCTCAGGCAACTCCGAGGCCAAGGCCGAACTCGATGACATCCGGGTCGAAGTAGAGCGGCTCGGCAAGCGCCGCGACTCGATCACGGCCCAGCTCTCCGCGCTGCGGGATGTTATGGGCGACTTCGGCAAGGACGACGATCCTGTGGGTGAGTGACGGCGTCTCTGCCGCGTTCTCCTCAGTCGACGCCCCGCTCCGCTCCAAGGGCGCCTTCCCTCGTCGGGCCTGACAGCCACGCACGTCATCACCCACAGCAGCAGGCAAGTGACGGCGTCTCTGCCGCGTTCTCCTCAGTCGACACCAGGACAAAAACGAACGGCCACCGCCTGGCGGTGGCCGTTCGGGCTCCGGAGCCTCGGCAGGCGGAAATCGAATCAGAAGTCGAAGAAGTCGCCGATGCCATCGGCGATCCCACCGATGCCATCCCCGATCCCTTCGGCAAGTCCCCCGATGCCGTCGCCCAGACCCTCTGCCAAGGCGCCCACTCCTTCGCCGAGTGCTCCGAAACCCCCGCTGAACAGCATCCCCATGAACATCCAGTCCAGAGGCGAGAAAGCTCCGTAGTACCCCTGGGCGTAGGGCTGATAGGCACGACCACCCTGCCAGTACGGAACCCTCCGGGTGCCGACCATGACCTTGCGTGAGTCTGGCTCAGCGCCCGCCTGGACCCGTTCGGCATCGAGCGCACAGGCGGGCACCATCCGGTCCTGGCCGCCGCCCGGTGTGAAGGCCACATCAGTAACGGAGAGTCCATGACGCGGGTCGAAGAAGCACGGTGGTCGCCGGGTCGGCAACGGGTCACCGGCGACCCGGGCCTGGACGCAGGAGATCGCGTATCGACCGTCCTCGATGATCTCGGTGACGTGACGCACCTGGTCGGGACTCTGCAGTTGGGTGGCGGCCGACTTCGCGGACTCGTAGGAGTCGAGAGCCCGCTGATAATCGGAGTTGGCTCCGGCATCCAGCGCGCGACCGCTCATCTCCAGGTCGAGATCTTGCAGCTCGGTCCCTAGCGCGGTGACGTCCTCGTCCACCAGTCGCCGGACGGGCGCAAGCTCCGCGTCCCGCCGTTCCAGTTCGCGCTGCTGGCTCCGCTTCCCGATCAGCACTCCGCCGACCACCAACGCTCCCAGCACCACGAGCAACCCAATCGCCAGACCCATGCGCTCAGAATACCGAGCAGAGCAATGTCTACGGTTCTCTCAGCGGTAGTCGTGGAAACCCTCGCCGCTCTTGCGACCCAGGCGCCCTTCGGCGACGACCTGCTCCAGCAGTCTCGCGGGAGCGAATCCGGGCTCCCCGAACTCGGCATACAACTCCTTCTGGATCGCCAGCGACACGTCGTTGCCCACCACGTCGAGCAATTGGAACGGACCCATCGGGAATCCGAGCTCCACCTTGACCTGCTCATCGATCTGATCCATCGACACCCCGCTCTCGTGCAGTCGGATCGCGTCATTCAGGTACGGGAAGAGCAGCGCGTTCACGATGAACCCGGCCCGGTCTCCGCAGGAGACCGCCACCTTGCCGACCTGGACGCACAGTGCCCGCACAGATTCATCCACCTCGACCGACGTGTGCTCGGTGGTGACCACCTCGACCAGTCTCATCACAGGGGCGGGGTTGAAGAAATGCATTCCGATCACCTCATGCATGCGACCGGTCGAGGCCGCACACTCAAGGATCGGCAGCGACGAGGTGGTGGTGGCCAGGATCGCACCCGGCTTGCAGATCCGGTCCAGGTCCGCGAATAGCCGGCGCTTGAGCTCCAGGTCCTCGGCGATCGCCTCCACCACCAGGTCGGTGTCACCCAGCGCTTCCCGCTCAGTCGATCCGAGCAGGTGCCCCAGCACCGCGACCTTCTCCTCTTCGCTCAGCTTGCCCTTGCTGATCGCCCGGTCCAGCGACTTGGTGACCGCTGCGATCACGCCCTCCACCTTCTCGGCGCTTCGACCCACGAACACCACGTCGTATCCGGCCTTGGCGAAGACCTCGACGATGCCAGCGGCCATCGTTCCGGTTCCGACGACCCCGACCCGACTGATCTCGTGCCGGAGCCGGGGCAGGTCGTCGGCCGAGGGTGTCTCGTCGTCGGCCACCACGACACCATCGACCCACGTCCACACTCCACGGCCGGCAGCGGATCCGGTACGCCCCGCCGCCACCAGAGAGTCCAACAGGGCAGCCGGGCGGTGCAGGTGGTCCCCCGACTCGGCGAACATCTCGGCAAGCCCGTCTCGGACGACCTCGACACCGATCATGTCCAGGGTGGCCAGAGGTCCGCTCGGGTAGCCACAGCCGAAGCGCATCGCCGCATCGACGTCGGCACGTGTCGCGTACCCGGACTCGTACATACGTACGGCGTGGTTGAGGTACGGCAGTAGTAGCGCGCTCTGGACAGACGGGTGCAGCAGGACGGACGGAGTCATGGCTTCAGAATCCCACGCTTTACTCAGTGGTAACAAGAGAAACCGGGTCCCATTCCTACCGCACGCGGTACCCCCTCAACGGCTCGCGAGCGGGCAGGTAGATTGCCCTGCGTGAGACTTGTCGTAGCCCGCTGCCAGATCGACTACGCCGGACGCCTGACGGCCCACCTACCGCTGGCCACCCGCGTCTTGATGTTCAAATCGGACGGCTCGGTTCTCGTCCACTCCGACGGCGGCTCCTACAAGCCGTTGAACTGGATGTCTCCGCCGTGCACCGTCCGCGAAGGCACCGACGACGAGGGTCGGGCCGAATGGCTGGTCACCGCCACCAAGACCGACGACACCCTGCGGATCATGGTCGAGGAGGTGTTTCACGATTCCAGTCATGACTTGGGCGTCGATCCGGGGCTACAGAAGGACGGGGTGGAGAAGCACCTACAGGAACTGCTGGCCGAGCACCCCGAGACGCTCGCCGAAGGTTTATCCCTGGTCCGCCGCGAGTACATGACCGCGATCGGTCCGGTCGACCTGATGTGCAAGGACTCCAACGGACTCTCGGTGGCCGTGGAGATCAAGCGGCGCGGCGAGATCGACGGTGTCGAGCAACTCACCCGGTATCTGAACCTACTGAACCGAGACCCACTGCTCACCACGAAGGGACCGGTCCAGGGCATCTTCGCAGCGCAACTGATCAAGCCGCAGGCACGAGTGCTTGCCGAGGACCGCGGGATCGCCTGCGCACTGGTGGACTACGACGGTCTGCGTGGCATGGATGACCCCTCAGATCGTCTGTTCTGAGCGGACGCCGACCGCGGTCCACAGGCCATGAATGCCTACTGGCGTGTCCCCGTGTGCGGGCGTAACTTGTTCGTCATGACCGACCCCGACCTTCGACTCCGGGTGACCCGGCTCGAGAACGAGACCGAGTCGCTCTACGAGATGATCGACAAGTTCACCATAGAGACCCGGGGCAGGTTCGATCAGATCGACAAGTCCCACCGCCAACTGCACAAGCGTCTCGACCGGCTCGATTCCTTCCGCACCGAGACCAGCGCCCGTCTCGACCAACTCGACGCCTTCCGCACCGAGACCAGCGCCCGATTCGACCAACTCGACGCCTTCCGCACCGAGACCAGCGCCCG
>CAYNFY010000058.1:0-5128 GCA_964396585.1 uncultured Nocardioides sp. | reverse complement strand
CCAACTCGACGCCTTCCGCACCGAGACCAGCGCCCGATTCGACCAACTCGACGCCACCCTCGTCGAGGTCCTGAGACGTCTTCCCCAGTAGGAGCGCGCTCCTGGTGGGATCGGGGCGGCGATCGCGCAGGCTGAGTACAGCGAGACACGTGAGCTGTGACCGGTCTGACACCCGGTGACGGGTAGCCTCGACGGGTGAACACCCGTGAGCCAATCTTCCATATCGCCACCCGTGCCGACTGGGAGGCCGCCAAGCGCTCGGGCGTCTACACCACCTCTACCCGCGGTCGCAGTCTGGCCGACGAGGGATTCATCCACGCCAGTCGTCGCCGTCAGGTCGCCGGCGTCTTTCAGCGCTACTACGCCGATGCCGGCGAGCCGTTGGTCCTGCTACGAATCAACCCCGATCGGCTGCAGGTCGAGATGCGCGACGAAGCGGTCGGCGACGAGATGTACCCACACATCTACGGTCCGATCGGGTATCACGCTGTGGTCGATGTCCTCCCCCTGAACGCTCGGGGCGGCACGGAATCCATGACCAGCCTCTTCGTCAAGGAGATGGCACTGCGGATCGGGCTGGCGGTCTTCGCCATGCTCTGTGCCGGGATCGGGGCCGAGGTTGCCCGCCAGCGTTTCGGTGGCAACGGGTCCCAGGGCACAGGCGCATTGGTCGGCCTGGCCGTAGGTGCTCTGCTGGCGGTGCTCGCCTACCGGGCCATCCGGCGCCGGCACTGACCGAACCCCCTGGATTGCGCTCAGCGCACCTGCTCAGGCCGCCTTCTTGCCGCTCTTGGCCTTCTTGCTCTTGACCTTCACGTCGACCCTCTTGGCTGCCGACTTCTTCAGCTTCTTCTTGGTCGCGTGGCAGGCCAACAACTCGACGTTCTCAAGCTTGACCAGGCGCCGTCGCTTGACCGTGTAGCCGTCGGGAAGTGTGCCTTCCCTGAGCATGCGCAGGGGGCAGCGCCCGCACTTGGTGCGAGACTCGCAGCACTTCTTCTTGGGGAACTGGACACGTTCCGCACGCTTCCCCCGCTTGCCACCCTTACCCATGAGGTGAGGCTACCATTAGTGAGGCTAGCCTCACCTCATTCACAGAATCTGGTCAGTCACTCAGTCCATTGGCACGCCGGATCACGTTCACTATCCCGGCCATGATCTCGGTCAACCCAAAGTCCTTGGGCGTGTAGACGGCAGCCACTCCCAGGTCCACCAGCCGCTTGGCGTCCGAGGAGGGGATGATCCCGCCCAGGATCACTGGAAGGTCCTCACGCCCGGCCGCACGCAGCCCCTCGAGCACGGCCGGAACCAACTCCATATGGGAGCCCGACAAGATCGACAGTCCGACGCAGTGCGCGTCTTCAGCCACCGCGGCTCCCACGATCTGTTCGGGGGTGAGCCGGATCCCCTGGTAGATCACCTCGAACCCGGCGTCTCGGGCACGTACCGCGACCTGCTCGGCACCGTTGCTGTGCCCGTCCAGGCCAGGCTTGCCCACCAGGAGCCGTAACCGCCCGCCCAGTTCATCGGCGGTCTCGGCGACCCTCACCCTGACGGCGGCGAGTTCTGCACCCGCATCGGCTATCCCGATCGCGCCGCCCACCCCCGTCGGAGCCCGGAACTCCCCGAAGACCTCACGCAGGGTCCCGGCCCACTCCCCTGTGGTCGCCCCGGCCCGGGCCGCGGCCAGGGTGGCATCCATCAGGTTGACGTCAGATCTGGCGTCTGCGGCCAATCGGGTCAGCGCCTCGGTCACCGCCATGTCGTCCCGCTGCGCCTTCCAGGCTCTCAACGACTCCAGAGCCGCTCTCTCGGCCTCCGGATCTGCCGCCTGGATGGCACCGTCAAGGTCGGCCGTCAACGGCGAGGGCGCGCTGCTCTCGAATTTGTTGACCCCGACGATGATCTCGGTTCCGCTCTCGATCCGCGCTCTTCGGGCGGCATGGGCCGAGACCAGCTCCTGCTTCATGTACCCGGCCTCGACCGCCGCGATCGCTCCACCCATCGCCTGGACCCGGTCCATCTCTGCTCGAGCACCGGCCACCAGTTCCGCCACCTTGCTCTCGATCACGGTGGATCCGTCGAAGATGTCACCGTACTCAAGCAGATCCGACTCATAGGCAAGCACCTGCTGCAAACGCAGACTCCACTGCTGATCCCAGGGCCGTGGCAGGCCGAGCGCCTCGTTCCAGGCGGGAAGCTGCACAGCGCGAGCACGGGCGTTCTTCGACAAGGTCACGCCCAGCATCTCCAACACGATGCGCTGCACATTGTTCTCGGGCTGCGCCTCGGTCAGTCCCAGCGAGTTGACCTGGACGCCGTAGCGGAAACGACGCATCTTGGCATCGGTGACCCCGTAGCGCTCCTTGGTGATCTCATCCCACAGTTGGACGAAGGCCCGCATCTTGCACATTTCCTCGATGAAGCGCACCCCGGCGTTCACGAAGAAGGAGATCCGCCCTACGACCTGGTCGAAGTCGCTCTCACTCACCTGACCGGCCGCCTTCACCCGATCGAGTACCGCGATCGCGGTGCAGAGTGCGTAGGCGAGCTCCTGCTGCGGCGTGGCGCCGGCCTCCTGCAGGTGGTAGCTACAGATGTTGATCGGGTTCCACTTCGGGATGTGGCGGACCGTGTAAGCGATCATGTCGGCCGTCAACCGCATCGACTGCTCAGGCCCGAACACGTATGTTCCTCGGGAGAGGTACTCCTTGATGATGTCGTTCTGAGTGGTCCCAGCCAGTTCGCGAGCAACGTCCTCCGGAGCCAGCTCCGGGTTCTGCTCCTCGGCCGCGACCTGATAGAGCGCCAGCATCCACATGGCCGGGGCGTTGATGGTCATGGAGGTATTCATCTCCGCGAGAGGGATGCCTTGGAACAAGCGCCTCATCTCGCCCAGATGGGCGACCGGAACACCGACCTTGCCCACCTCACCGCGGGCCAGTGGACTATCCGGGTCGTATCCGGTCTGGGTGGGTAGATCGAAGGCGACCGAGAGACCCGTCTGCCCCTTGGCCAGGTTCGTCCGGTAAAGCTCGTTCGACGCGGCGGCGGTGGAGTGCCCTGCGTAGGTGCGCATCACCCAGGGGCGGTCCTTGGCGGGCGAGTCCTTCTCAGTCATGGCCCCAGAGTAGGAGACTGGTTAATGAAAGTTAACCCTTCTCGATATGTCGCAGGTCACACCACCCCAAGTCACACCACCGTGACCCACACTCGTGCGACCACGCCGCTCAGATCCGCCGACTCGGCCCCTCAGGCCGATACCCGGTCACGATCCACCTGGACGGCCCGGATCAGCCGGGACAGATGCAACATCCGGATCACCTGGGGACTGCAGCCACGCAGCAGCACCCGCTGACCGTCTCGTGCCGCCAATCGGGTCGCGGCGCCCAGCACTCGTAGCGCGGTCACGTCGATGTAGTCGACTCCCCCGAGGTCGACCACCACCTGCTCATACCCCGCAAGCACGACCTGCTGAATAGCATGCCGGACTTGCGCGGTGTGCCGTACGTCGAAGTCCCCCATCAGATACAGGGTGGCTTCGTCACGGGTGATGTCCATGGCAGTCCCCTTCTCTCCGACGACCCGAATCGCCGGGACGAGTGGTCAGTACTGAACCTTGCAGCCGTACTAAGAGATAGACGCTGTTATAGAACGTTTGGTTGCACCTGAGCGAAGACTTATTCGCTGGGACTGGGTATCTTCCATCAATTATCCGATATTCGGACACTCGCGGCAGATATCACGCTAGTCACCTACGTTCGCTGCGTCAGCGGGCACCCCTCAAAGACTTGAACTCAGACCCGGGCCGCAGCACTGCCTCGGTGCGGCTACGCTCGCGGTCATGGTCAATCTCACCCGTATCTACACCCGTACCGGCGACGCAGGCACCACCCGCCTGGGCGACATGAGCGAGACCTCCAAGACGGATCCGCGGCTCGGAGCCTATGCGGACGTCGATGAGGCCAACGCAGCCATCGGCGTCGCCCTGGCCTGCGGCCAGTTCGAGTCCGGGATGGTCGCGGTGCTGACCCGGGTACAGAACGACCTCTTCGATGTCGGCGCAGATCTCTCGACTCCCGTCGTGGCGAACCCCAAGTACCCACCCCTGCGGATCACCCAGACCTACATCGACCGACTCGAGAGCTGGTGCGACGAGTACAACGAGGATCTACCGAACCTCCGTTCGTTCATCCTGAACGGCGGCACCCCCGGTGCTGCCTACCTGCACGTGGCCCGCACCGTGACCCGTCGCGCCGAGCGGTCGGGATGGGCCGCGGCGGCCGAGCACGGCGACACCATGAACCTGCTCGCGATCAAGTACCTGAACCGACTCAGCGATCTCCTCTTCATCCTGGCCCGTCACGCGAATCGGGAGCGGGGCGACGTGCTATGGGTGCCCGGTGGCGAGCCCGACTCCCGAGACTGAGCCACCGCGAGATCCGCAAGAGGTCGTCCGGAGCGGCCGGACCCGCCTCCGCTAGGACAACCTTCCGCAGCCGATGCGCGCAGTCAGCCCTGGCGTGGCGCATACATGATCAGCGCCACCCCGACCAGGCAGATCAGCGCTCCGGCCACATCCCAGCGGTCCGGGCGGAAGCCGTCGACGGCCATCCCCCAGAGCAGCGAACCGGCGACGAATACCCCGCCGTAGGCCGCCAGGATCCGCCCGAAATGCGCATCTGGCTGCAGAGTCGCGACCAGCCCGTAGCCACCCAACGCAATCACTCCGGCCCCGATCCACAGCCAGCCCCGATGTTCGCGTACTCCCTGCCAGATCAGCCAGGCCCCGCCGATCTCGGCGACGGCAGCGAGAGCGAACAACAACAGCGAGCGGGCGGTGGTCACCCGGACATTCCAGCAGATCCCGGCCGGCGTCATTCATCAGCCGTGGCAGGGGTCCGGAACTCGACACCGTATTTCTCCGCCCACCGGCGGGCGCCCTCACTCAAGGTGCCGCTCGCTGCGCAGGCCTTCACGTAACCAGCCGCCATCGAGAAGAACTCCATCGGGTTGTAGACGTCCTCCTGCTCACGGAACAGGCCATCACCCGCGTATCGGAGGATGGTCAGGTTGCCCATCGCATGGACCGAGCCGTCGCCGGGGTCACGCATCGGGTTGTCCACCT
>CAYNFY010000057.1:0-26382 GCA_964396585.1 uncultured Nocardioides sp. | reverse complement strand
GGGATGACCAGCCAGATCAGGCCGGAGACACCCAGCTGACCCCACTGCTGCGCGCTGAGGCCGCCGTCGTACAGATTGGTGGTGCTGTAGAAGAAGTCCACCCACGGCCAGGCGCTGTCGAACCAGTCCTGGTAGTAGGCGAGCATCCCGAACAGGTTGGGCAGCACCATCGCGTACACGAAGTAGCAGACGATCGCGGCCGGGGAGTTGCGCAGCACGGTGCCGAACATGAACCCCATCAGTAGGCCCAGGATATTGGCCAGCAGTACCAGGGCGAGGCTGCCGAAGGTGACTCCCCAGATCGGGTCGTTGCCGTGCACGACGGCGCCCAGCAGGTTGCCTACCGCGCCGACCGCCAGAGCGATGACCATGGCGACCACGCCGATCCCGAGTGCCACCAGCAGTTTCGCGCCGATCACCCGGCTTCGGTTCGGCACCAGGGTGAAGGTGGTCAGGCCGGTGCGTTGGCTCCACTCGGAGGTGACCGACAAGATCGCCACCACCGGGAGGATCACCGCCATCGGTACCCCGATCGCGCTGGCGTAGTTCTCGAAGTTCTGCGCGGACTCGCTGCCGAAGGCCAAGACCGCCCCTGAGGCCAGGACGGCCAGGATGCCGATCGAGGCGAGTAGCCAGAAGCCCGAACGGGTATTGAACATCTTGATCAACTCGGTCCGCACCAACTGACCGGTACTGATCGGGCGGATGTCGGTAGCGCGCGGTCGAGCCGTGGGCTGTCCGGACCTTGCCGGGGTGTTGGTCAGGGTACTCATGCTGCGACTCCTTCGCGCTGCGAAGCGGCGGTCAGTTCGAGGAACATCTCTTCCAGGCCGGCCGTCTCGGCCGAGCGGAGTTCGGTCAGGGCGATCCCCGCCTCCAGGGCGAGCCGGCCCACCCGTTCGGCCGAGGCGTCGGTATGCAGCGCCCGGTCGGGGGTGGGGGAGCAGGTCAGTCCGGCTGCCCGCAGCGCCTTCGCCAGCCGATCGGTCTCGGTGGCCCGGACTACGGTGCCCGCCTCGGCCAGCAGATCGGCCTTGGTGCCCTGGGCCACGATCCTGCCGTTGCCGATCACCACGAGTTCGTCGGCGATCACCTCGATCTCGTGAAGCAGGTGGCTGGAGAGCAGTACCGTGCCGCCGGTGTCGGCGAATGACCTGAGCAGGTCACGCATCCAGCGGATACCCGCCGGGTCCAGCCCGTTGGCCGGTTCGTCGAGGATCAGGACTCGCGGGTCACCGAGCAGGGCCACGGCGATGCCCAGGCGCTGCCGCATGCCGAGGGAGTAGTTGCGTACTCGACGCTCGGCCTCGGAGTCGGTCAGGCTGACCCGCTCCAACATCTCCTCCACTCGGGTCAGCGGGAGCCCCATCGTGCGAGCCGCCACGCGCAGCACCTCCCGCCCGGTCCGACCGGCGTGCTGGGCCGAGGCATCCAGCAGCACCCCCACCTCGCGGCCGGGATTGGGCAGCGAGTGATACGGAATGCCGTCGATCAGGGCGCTGCCCGAACTGGGGGTGGTCAGACCGACCACCATCCGCAGGGTGGTGGACTTGCCGGCGCCGTTGGGCCCCAGAAATCCGGTGACCTGCCCCGCTCGAGCCGTGAAGGTGACGTCGTCGACGGCGGTGAAACCACCGTATTTCCTGGTGAGTGTGTCGATCTGGATCATGACTCCCATCCTCTGGTCGCGAACGGGGGCGGCGCATCGGGGAGCCCCGTGGCGCGGACCCCGGGTGACCCTGAGTGGACCCTGAGGATGTCCCTGGCTCGTGACCCGGGGCCGAGGGAACAAACGGACCCACGCCGCATGTTCGATCAGTATGCGAATCGATGTGTGGTCCGACGTGGTGTGCCCGTGGTGCTTCATCGGCAAGCGGCGCCTGGAGAGCGCCCTGGCCGGGTTCGAGCATGCCGATGACGTCGAGGTGGTCTACCACTCCTACGAGCTGGATCCAGCGGCTCCCAAGCAGCCGACCGAGACGGTGGCCGAGTCGCTGGGTCGCAAGTACGGCGGGGGACCCGAAGCCGGAATGGCGATGATGGACCAGGTCGAGGCGGTGGCAGCCGAGGAAGGACTGATCTTCCGGCTCAGAGAGGCCAAGCACGCGAACACCGTGGACGCACACCGGATCCTGCACCTGGCGCTGGCCGAGGGCGGTGCGGCGCAGCAACGAGCGTTGAAGGAGGAACTGCTGTCGGCCTACTTCCTGCGCGCCGAGAACCCGGCAGACCACGAGGTACTGCTCGCCGCGGCCACCCGGGCCGGTCTGGAGGAGACCCGGGTCCGCGCCGTGCTGAGTAGTGACGAGTTCGCCGAGTCGGTTGAGGCCGACATCCGGCAGGCGGCCGCCTATGGCGCAACCGGGGTCCCGTTCTTCGTGGTCGACGGCCGCTACGGCATCTCGGGTGCCCAGCCGGCCGACACCTTCAGCCAGGTGTTGGAGCGGGCCTGGACCGAGAAGCACCCGTCGGTGCAGATGGTCGGTGGCGAGGCGGACGTCTGCGGCCCGGACGGGTGCGCCGTCTGAGGCTGTCCGCCAGGTATCACCTTTCGGGATGTGCCGAGGGTGCGCGTTAGGCTTGAGTCTGCACAGCGTTGTGCAACTCCATTCTCGCGCCAGCAACCAGATTCACGAGGAAGCACGCTGTGACAAAGCCTGTCGTACTCATCGCCGAAGAGCTCAGCCCCGCCACCGTCGAGGCGCTGGGCCCGGACTTCGAGATCCGCCACTGCAACGGTGCCGATCGCGCCGAACTGCTCGGTGCCATCACCGAGGCCGACGCGATCCTGGTGCGCTCCGCGACCAAGGTCGACGCCGAGGCCCTGGCGGCCGCCAAGCGGCTCAAGGTCGTGGCCCGCGCAGGCGTCGGCCTGGACAACGTCGACGTCAAGGCCTCGACCCAGGCCGGAGTCATGGTGGTCAACGCACCCACCTCCAATATCGTCTCGGCCGCCGAGCTGGCGGTCGCCCTGATGCTGGCCGCGGCCCGGCACGTCTCGCCGGCCCACGAGGCGCTGCGCAACGGTGAGTGGAAGCGTTCCAAGTACACCGGCATCGAGCTCTACGAGAAGACCGTGGGCATCGTCGGACTGGGCCGGATCGGGGTTCTGGTCGCGCAGCGGCTCTCCGCCTTCGGCATGAACGTGATCGCCTACGACCCCTACGTGCAGGCCGGTCGGGCCGCGCAGATGGGGGTCCGTCTGGTCGACCTCGACACCCTGATGGCCGAGGCGGACTTCATCACCGTCCACCTGCCCAAGACGCCTGAGACCGTCGGGCTGATCAGTACCGAGCAGCTGGCCAAGGCCAAGCCGAGCCTGGTCCTGGTCAACGCGGCCCGTGGCGGCATCGTCGACGAGGCGGCGCTGTTCGACGCGCTCAGCCAAGGCAAGATCGCGGCCGCCGGTCTCGATGTCTATGCCAAGGAGCCGTGCACCGACTCGCCGCTCTTCGGCCTTGAGAACGTGGTGGCCACCCCGCACCTGGGTGCCAGCACCGACGAGGCGCAGGAGAAGGCCGGTATCGCGGTCGCCAAGTCCGTGCGACTGGCGCTGTCGGGTGAACTGGTCCCGGACGCGGTCAACGTCCAGGGCGGCGTGATCGCCGAGGACGTGCGTCCCGGCATCCCGCTGACCGAGAAGCTCGGCCGGGTCTTCACCGCGCTGGCCGGAGAGGTCGCTCAGAGCCTCGATGTCGAGGTACGCGGTGAGATCACCGAGTACGACGTCAAGGTGCTCGAGCTGGCTGCCCTCAAGGGCGTCTTCACCGATGTGATCAGCGACCAGGTCTCGTACGTGAACGCGCCGCTGCTGGCGGCGGAGCGCGGTCTGGCGGTGCGCCTGGTCACCCATGCCGATGCGACCAACCACCGCAACCTGATCACCCTGCGCGGGACTCTGGGCGACGGCTCGGTGGTCTCGGTCTCGGGCACCCTGATCGGGACGAATCAGCGCGAGCGTCTGGTGGAGCTCAACGGCTTCGATGTCGACATCGAGCCGACCGAGCACCTCGCCTTCCTGAACTACACCGACCGTCCCGGCATGGTCGGGACCGTCGGCGGGATTCTCGGTGAGGCGGGCGTCAATATCGCCGGCATGCAGGTCGCTCGTGACGCCAAGGGCGGGCAGGCGCTGGTCGCCCTGTCGGTCGACTCCGCGATCGACGCCGACACTCTGGCCCGGATCGAGTCCGCGATCGACGCCGTCTCGGTTCGTACGGTCGACCTGGACTGATCAGGCCACGACCACCGGCTCCGAACGGCCGCCCATCGAGGGCGGCCGTTCGGGGCCGGGCCCCATCGCGCTTGGATTCTTCGGATCAAGGCCAATCACCCCGATGATGTGCACATGACCTCCCTCGTCGATCTGGGTCCGCTCGCCCAACTGCGGGCCGGCCGGCTGCTGCGTCGGATCGGCCAGCTGCTGCTGGGTCTGGTGTTGTACGGGGTCTCCCTGGCACTGATGGTGCGCGGCGCGATCGGCCTGGCGCCCTGGGATGTGCTGCATACCGGGATCACCCGCTACGTGGACCTGAGTCTGGGCACGGTGATCGTGCTGATGTCGCTCCTGGTCCTGGTGCTGTGGATCCCGCTGCGGGAGAAGCCGGGGATCGGCACGATCGCGAATGCCCTGGCGGTGGGGATCACCGCGGATCTGACCCTGACCCTGCTGGACCAGCCGGATGCGATGGTCTGGCGAGTCGCTCTGATGGTCGGCGGAGTCGTCCTCAACGGGCTGGCCACCGCGCTCTACATCGGTGCGCAGTTCGGGCGTGGCCCCAGGGACGGGCTGATGACCGGCCTGGCCCGCCGTACCGGCCTGTCGATCCGGCTGGTGCGGACCGGACTAGAGATCACGGTCGTGGTGTTGGGGTTGCTGCTCGGCGGCGGACTGGGACTGGGCACCGTGATCTACGCCCTGGCCATCGGCCCCCTGACTCAGCTGATGCTCCCCGCCTGCACCGTCGCCCTCGCTGCCGGCGCCCCCTCCCTTCCCCGCTGAGGGGTCAGGCTGGGGCACCGACGGGGACGTCGCCGACCACGGAGATGCGGTCCATCACCCGCCGGGCCGGGAATTCGGGACGGTTCATGTGCCGATAGAGCAGCCCGAGCAATTCGTCTGACTCCTGCTGCTCGATGCCCAGGATCCTGGTGGTGAAGACCATGTTCACGAAGATCACCTTGCGGCCGGTCTCCGAGATCACCCGTACTACCGGGTGGGTGACCGGCGGGAATGCGGGCGCAGAGTAGTGGCGACCTCCTCGCCCATGCCGGCACCGAAGGTGGGCATCCAATCGTGCTCGGCGATCAGCGGGTCGATCCGCTGTCCGCCCACCTCGGGGATCTCGACCGCGCGGAGGATCGACGTGAACGAGGGGTTGGTGTGCCAGGTGACGTCGTTGTGCCAGTTGTTCTCCACACCCGCTGCCATCGCGTCCTTGGCCAGGGTCGCCACGTCCACGTCGGTCTGTCCGGGCTGGATGAACTTGAAGAAGGGATGCTGCTCAAGTTCCCCCAGTGCTCTGCGAAGACACGGTGCTGGGCACGGTCGATCCGCTGGCCGCGGAAGAACAGCACCTTGAACTCGATCAGTGCTCGCCGCAGCTCGGCGAGCAGGTCCGGTGACGGGATGTCCTTCGTGCAGGGAGCAGGTGGTGATCTGAAGTCCGACGGCAGCGGCGATCCGGGCATCGGTCAAGGTGACTGGCAGCTGCTCGGACAACGCTTCACGGAGCAGATTCATCACCTCGCGGAAGCCGGTCGCCTCCGGGAGGCTAGATCGGGGGGACCCTCGTCGAGGGCGGCGAGGAGTTCGCGGCGGTGCCTCGGGTGGTCTTGGTCACATCCAAAAGTAAGGACTAGTCCTTACTTTGTCAATGGGTGCTCGTTCAGGTAATAGGCGACGACACCGAATGAGACGGTTGCGGAGAAGATCCACCAGCCCGGGCCGAGCAGTAGCGGAAGCGCCGTCAGCAACAGCACATCGAAACCCTTGACGAAGCCGAGCATCATGCCCGACGGCAGGCCTCCGGCGGGGGTCGAGAGCAAGGGAGCGGAGTAGTTGGGCGGGGCCGCGCCCAACCACCGGACGGTGGCCGCCAGAGACGACCATCCGGATACCAGTCCCAGCAGCAGCGCGTGCTGGGTGGTCAGGTCGGTGATCCGGTCGGAGGTCAGTGAGATCCCGCCGACCAGACCCAGCAGGAGCAGCCCGGCACCGGGCAGGATGAGGTGCGCGCGCCGTACCTGAGCGGCGGTGAACGGATAGATCCGGGCCAGGGTGGGCGTTCTGACCACCACCCGGAAACCGGACGCCAACGAGGGGCCGACCAGGAAGCCGACCACCGCGGTGCCGATCGCAGCCGCTCGTTCGGTGCCCGCGGCGATCAGGGCGAAAGGCGTGACCGCCGCCGCCAGCAGTGCCACCCAAGGTCGCGGGTTGCGGCGCACTCGACGCAGTTCGTTGTATACCAGCGCCCACCACCCCAGGGGCCCACCACGCCGGGACCGGACGTGCGCCACCGCTGCCCAGCGTCGGGACTGCAATACGTCGAATAGCAGCGTCAGATCGAACGACGCGAGTGCCCCCGACAGGCTCGGCCATGCCTGCTGGGTGGGCGCGAGACGAGCCCGGGCCGCACTGTCGAGACGGCGCAGGGCCAGCCAGAGACCGGCCGTGAACAGCACGCCCAGACCTGCTGCCACCGGCCACCAGATCTTCGCCTCGGTGGAGTGCGTCGGCAGGTACTCGGGCCTGACCGCGGCCAGACACAGGCCTGCCCACAACGCGATCATCAGGATCGGACCGGCGAACCTCAGCCGTCGTCGACCGGTGATCTGATCCACGGCCGACCAGGTGGCGGCAGCCGCGGCGGCCAGGGTCCCGGCCACGCCCACGGCCACGGCGTCTGTGGCCCGGGCGGCACCGACCAGGGTCGGCCCCACCATCAGGACCGCGCCGCTCAGTAGCCCGACCAGGATCGCCCGAAGCAACGCGGGGCGCAGTAGTGCCGATCGTGACACCGGGCTCGAGAGCATCCAGTGATCGGCGGCCGGGGCCACGAAGACCGGGCCGAGCAACCGGGCCATCCCGACCGAGACCCCGGCCACCGCCAGGACGGCCAGGACCGGCACCGAGCCACGTACCGGTCCGCACGAGCCCTGACAGGCGTTGTTGGTCAGGTCGCGCACGGTATCCAGGGCACTCACCGCCATGGCACCGATCAACAGGGTGGAGAAGATCGCTACGTAGGCATCGGAGAAGGCATCCCAGAACGGCTTGTCGGCCCGACCTCGACGCCACCCTCGGATCTCGGCGCGCAGCTCGGCCGCGGTCACCTCGGTATCGGTGGACGGGTCGCTCATCAGAGGGCCGTGACCGGTTCCAGGGTGAGCACCCGGTCACACACCAGGGCGACCAGGTCCGGGTCGTGGCTGACCATCAGGATGCTGCCGCCCTGGGCCTTCTCCCGAAGCAGCCGCTTGCCCAGCCACTCGACTCCCTCCACGTCGAGGCGCTGTTCCGGCTCGTCGAGCACGAGCAGTCGGCGGGGCCGGACCAGGGCGCTGGCCAGGGCGAGGCGACGCTTCTGTCCCGACGACAGTGCGCTCGGCAGGTTGCCCGAGACGTGCACGATGCCGAGTTCGTCGAGTACCTCGTCGACCGCCGCCTCGATGTCGGCGATCCCATGTGCGCGGGCGAGCAGATCGAGGTGCTCCACCACACTCAGGTCGGGAAAGAAGTCGATGTCATCGAGCACGCAGGCCATACTGCGCCGGACGAAGGCCGAGGTCTCGTCGAGGGGCTCGCCGAGCAGGCTCACCTCACCCGCGTCGCGGGGGAGTAGCCCGGTCACGCAGCGTAGGAACGTGGTCTTGCCGGCGCCGTTCGGGCCGACCACGGCGACCGCCTCCCCGGCGCGCAGTACCAGGTCGACTCCATCGAGCACCCGGTGCTCACCGAATGCATGGGAGAGCCCGGAGACCTGGAGCACCTTCTCCCGCGACTTCTGGGTGGTCGACTTCGCGGCTTTTTTCGATGCCATGGGCATATCCAATCAGGCCGCGTGAACCGGATGCGGCCCTAGCGCCGGGTGGCGATCAACGCGGCGGCATCGGGGGCGATCATCACCTCGACTGCGGTGAAACGCTCGTCGGTGAGCCATTCCTCGCGCAGGGTGTCGACTCGACCCAGATGGATCGGGGGCCACATCTCGCACGGCACGAAGTCGTCGAGGACCACGATGCCGCCCGGTTCCACCAGATCCGCGATCTTGTCCACCCGTACCGAGTCTGAGGCGCTGGAGTCCATGAAGAGCAGCGAGAACGGCCCCCGGTCGGCCAGCGTCGACCAGTCTGCCGCCAGCACCTCGACATCGTGGTCCCCGGTGAAGATGGTGGTGGCCGCCTTCGCCAGGGTCGGGTCCAACTCGGCGGTGATGATCCGGGTTCCTTCGCGCACGCCCGAGCGCAACCATGCGGTGCCCACCCCACAGCCGGTGCCGAACTCGGCCATCAGCCCGGTCCGAGTGGCAGCCAGGGTGGCCAGCAGCCGTCCGGTCTCGTTACGGCAGAAGGAGACATACCCGGCTCGACGGGAGACGTCGAACGCTCGGGTCACGATCTCGGGCAGCTCGGGTGGGTGACTCATATGTCGAGTCTTTCACCTGAGCGGGGGCTCCTCGGTTGTCGTCTCGCTGGGTCGTCGTCAGTTGTGGAGATGGGCTTCGCGAGGTGGCTACGGGGGCACCGCGACCGGCAGGGAATGTCCGTATTATGAACACGGGCCGAAAAAATTCACAAAACTCGAACAGGTTGGCTCGACCAGGTGACATCGATCCAGGTATTGGTTATGGTTTGCTCACCATGCGGAGCGTGTACGTACTCATCGTCTGCCGCGGCGAGGCCTGACAGACGGGCCACCTCGCCGCGGTGTTCGGTGTTGCGTGGCCTGTCGTCCAATCATCCAGGGCCGTCGAATCCACTCGGATTCCGGCACCGACAGGCATCGCAGGAGACGAACACCATGTACACCCAATTCCCCGAATGGGGCCCCGCCAGCCACCACCCCGAGAACCCGCGCAGCGCCGAGAACACCGCTCTGACGGTCAGCGCTCGGATCGACCTGCGGGACGACGCGGGTCAAGCCCCCGACGACAACTAATATCTTCTCCCATGACGCAGAAGACCAATCTCGGTGTGATTCCCGGTGACGGCATCGGCCAGGAGGTCACGGTCGAGGCACTCAAGGTGCTCGACGCGGTGGCTCCCGGACGGTTCTCGACGACCTCCTACGACCTGGGGGCCGAGAACTACCTGCGCACCAAGGACGTGCTTCCGGAGTCGGTCCTGACCGAACTCAAGCAGCAGGACGTACTCCTGCTGGGTGCCGTGGGGGGCAAGCCCAACGACCCGAACCTGCCGCCCGGGATCCTGGAGCGAGGCCTGCTGCTGCGGGTCCGCTTCGAGCTCGACCATTACGTGAACCTGCGCCCGTCGCGGATCTTCCCCGGGTCCGTCTCGCCGTTGGCGAACCCCGGTGAGGTGGACTTCCAGGTGGTCCGTGAGGGTACCGAGGGTCCCTACACCGGTAACGGTGGCGCGCTGCGGGTCGGAACCCCGCACGAGGTCGCTACCGAGGTCAGCGTGAACACGGCGTTCGGTGTGGAGCGGGTGATCCGGGATGCGTTCGCCCGGGCCCAGCGCCGGGACCGCAAGCACCTCACGCTGGTCCACAAGACCAATGTGCTGGTCAACGCAGGTTCGGTCTGGTGGCGCCTGTTCGAGACGGTAGCCGCCGAGTACCCCGAGGTGACCACCGACTACATGCACATCGACGCCGCGATGATCCACATGACGGTCAATCCGTCGCGCTTCGACGTGATCGTCACCGACAACCTCTTCGGCGACATCATCACCGACCTGGCTGCGGCCGTCACCGGTGGTATCGGAGTCGCGGCCTCGGGCAATATCAACCCCGACCGCACCTATCCCTCGATGTTCGAGCCGGTGCACGGTTCCGCACCCGACATCGCCGGCCAGGGCATCGCCGACCCCACCGCAGCCATCCTGTCGGTGGGCCTGATGCTCGACCACATGGGCCGTGCCGAAGACGCCGCTCGGGTCGAGGCCGCAGTCATCGCAGACCTGACCGACCGTGACCCCTCGGTCGCTCGTTCGACCAGCCAGATCGGCGACGCCGTCGCGAAGCGAGTAGCCGGCTGACGCGTCCGCCACACATCCTCTGGTGCCGGACACGATTCGACGTGTCCGGCACCGTCCCATTCGACGACGAAGGCAAGTAGGTTCAAGACATGGAGATCGACACCACTCTTACTCAGGCGCCCACCCCTGACGCCGAACTCGCAGAGATCCTGGCGAACCCGGGATTCGGTAACTTTTTCACCGACCACATGTTCATCGCCGAATGGACCCCGGAGCAGGGCTGGCACCGGGCCCGGATCGAGCCCTACGGTCCGATCCCGATGGATCCGGCCACCGCGGTCCTGCACTATGCGCAGGAGATCTTCGAAGGAATGAAGGCCTACCGGCATGCGGACGGCTCGGTGTGGATGTTCCGTCCCGAGGCGAATGCCGCCCGGATGGTCCGGTCCAGCGAACGGCTCGCCCTCCCGGTGATGCCGGTCGAGGACTTCGTCGCCGCCGCTGTCGAACTGGTGAAGGTCGACGAGCGATGGATCCCGGAGGGTGCGGGGGAGAAGAGCCTGTATCTGCGGCCCTTCATGTTCGCCTCGGAGGCATTCCTGGGCGTGCGGCCCAGTCAGCACGTCACGTTCATGGTGATCGCCAGCCCGGCCGGTGCCTACTTCAAGGGTGGAATCAAGCCCGTCGACCTGTGGCTGACCACCACCTATTCCCGCGCCGGACGTGGCGGAATGGGTGCGGCCAAGACCGGCGGCAACTACGCCTCCTCGTTGGTGGCCCAGCAGGAGGCCTCGGCCCAGGGCTGCGACCAGGTGGTCTTCCTGGACAGCGAGCACAGCACCTACGTCGAGGAACTCGGCGGGATGAACATGTACTTCGTGTACCGCGACGGCAGCATCGTCACCCCCGAGACCGGAACCATCCTGGAAGGGATCACCCGCGCCTCGATCATCGAGATCGCCCGCGGTCTGGGGCATCAGGTGATCGAGCGGCGCATCGCCATCGACGAGTGGCGCGACGGCATCGCCTCCGGCGACATCGTGGAGATCTTCGCCTGCGGCACCGCCGCCGTGGTGACCCCGGTCGGCTCGCTCAAGTGGGAAGGCGGCGAAAGCCCCGCTCCCGCCAGCCAGGAGCTGACCATGCAGATCCGCGAGGCGCTGGTCGACGTCCAGTTCGGTCGCGCCGCGGACGAGCACGGGTGGATGCATCGCGTGGTCTGATCCGATGCCCGGAGGCCGGTGGGTGGCTCACGCGAGAGGTCACAGGTGCACGGCCTTCGCACCGTGGCCCGGTAACCTCGTCGGGTGACCAACCTGCAGAACTCCGTGCCCGGACCCGCCGGACCGCCTCCCGGACTCACCGTGGGCGGGTACGAGTTGCTGCACCGGCTTGGCGAAGGTGGCATGGGCGTGGTGCATCTGGCACGCCGCCCCGACGGTCCGCGGGTGGCGCTGAAGGTGCTGCGCCCACACATCATCGGCGACTCGGAGGCGCGTGCTCGGTTGGCCCAGGAGGTCAACTCGCTGTCCCGGATCAAGTCGCACCGGGTCGCCGAGATCGTGGATGCCGACCCCTTCGGCGACATCCCGTACGTGGCCACCCGCTACGTGCCCGGCTACTCGCTGCATCAACAGATCGAGGCCGAGGGCGCGATCACCGGGGAGGACCTCACCTGGTTCGCCCGGTGTCTGGTCGAGGCGCTCTCGGCGGTTCACTCGGTGGGAGTGCTGCACCGCGACATCAAGCCCTCCAACGTGCTGATGGAGGGACGCAGCCCGGTCCTGATCGACTTCGGGCTGGCCCGGTTGGCCGAGGACAACCGGATCACCCAGGCCGGCTGGCTGCTCGGCACCCCCGGCTATCTGGCCCCCGAGATCCTCTACGGCGACGACGCCAGCCCCGCTTCCGATGTGCACTCGTGGGCGGCCACCGTCGGCTATGCGGGCACCGGCCGGGCACCCTTCGGCTCGGGCCCCTCGATGGCGGTGATGGACCGGGTCCGGCGCGGCGAGTTCAATCTCGAGGGCATCGACGGCGCGCTGGGAGCCTTGCTCAGGGCCGCGCTCTCCCCGGAGCCGGAGGACCGGCCCACCCTGCGTGATCTGCGCGAGTGGTTCGATCCGGGCGCCGCGGTCACCTCGGTACACCGCGCGACGCCGGGTTCCCTGAACTATCCGGTGCCGCCGCAACCGGTGGAGCCGGAGTTCACCGTGCCGCTGGTGGCAATGCCCCAGGCACAGGATCAGGCACAGGCCCCGGTGCCTGAGCCGATATTCCAGCCCTTCGCGGGATCCACCGCGGTGCTACCCGAGGGAGCCGAGTCGACTCAGCACCTCGGGCCCGACGAACCCGATGTCTCCGGGCCGCCCGACCTGTGGTCCCAGGCGCGCAGTCTGGCCCTGATCGTCGGTTCGGTACTGGCCACCGGTGCCCTGTTCGCGACGGCCCCGTGGATCACGCTGGTGGTGTTGACCCTGGTGGTGTGGCTGGTGGGATCGCTTGCCGCCGCCGGTGAATCGCTGCAGGCTCGCCGTGAGGTCCGGGGGCACAAGTGGTACGACACCTTGTTGCAGACCTTCCAGGCTCCCTGGCATGCAGTCCGCTCGTTCCCGCATGCGTTGATGTTGGTGGCCTGGGGTGCTGGTATGGGGTTCGCGGCGCTGCTGGTCTGCTACGCCCTCTCGGTGAGTGCGGTGACCACTCTGATGGTGAGCGGCGTGGTGCTGGCCGGGTCCCTGTGGGTCGGCCCTGGGACCGAGGAATGGGCCCGACCGATGGTGCGGATCGCTGCCCCGGTGGTGGCACGGCCGGTCGTCTGGGCCTTCGTCTGCGTGGGACTGGTCGCGCTGACCACGGGCCTGCTGGCGGCCGCCGGCACCGGGATCAACTGGGCTCCGGCCGGGGCGGCTCCCTTCGGCTTCCTACGCTGAGACGGCACTTTCGTGCCTCATCAGCGGTGGACGTCCCGGCTGTGGCACCATAGGTCGGGTGCAACACCTCACGATCATCATTTGCTAGCGCGTCGGGAAGTCCCGACGCGCTGAACCTCTCGTCCCCCGAGAGGTTTTTTTGTTGCCACTCGACCCCCAGCCCCGAGCCGAAGGAGAAGACGATGGACCTGCAAGGTGCATTCCACGTCTACGACACGACCCTGCGCGACGGCGCCCAGCAGGAGGGACTGAACCTCTCGGTCGCCGACAAGCTGGCCATCGCCCGCCACCTGGACGGCTTGGGCGTGGGCTATATCGAGGGCGGCTGGCCGGGCGCGAACCCCAAGGACACGGAGTTCTTCCGGCGCGCAGCGACCGAGTTGGATCTCCAGCACGCGAAACTGGCTGCCTTCGGTGCCACGCGCAAGGCCGGACTGCGAGCGGCCGACGACCCGCAGGTCGCCGCCCTGCGTGACTCCGGCGCACCGACCGTCACCCTGGTCGCCAAGTCCCATGACCGGCACGTCGACCTGGCCCTGCGTACGACACTGGCCGAGAATCTGGCGATGGTCGCCGACACGGTCTCCCATCTGGTGACCGAAGGGCAGCAGGTGTTCTTGGACGCCGAGCATTTCTTCGACGGCTACCGGGCCAACCGCGACTATGCCCTGGAGGTACTGCGCACCGCCTACGAGGCCGGTGCCGAGGTGATCGCGCTGTGCGACACCAACGGAGGGATGCTGCCTGGTTGGGTGGCCGACGTGGTGCATGACGTGGTGGACACCACCGGCATCCGCGCCGGGATCCACTGCCACAACGACACCGGCCTGGCGGTGGCCAACACCCTGGCCGCGGTCGACGCCGGAGCCACCCACATCCAGGGCTGCATCAACGGCTACGGGGAGCGCACCGGCAATGCCGATCTGGTCACCGTGGTGGCCAATCTGGAACTCAAGCTGGACCGTCAGGTGCTCCCCGCTGGGCTGCTGCGCGAGTCGACCCGGATCGCGCATGCGGTGGCCGAGGTGACCAACGTGCCGCCGGCCGGGCGCCAGCCCTACGTGGGCTCCAGCGCCTTCGCGCACAAGGCGGGGCTGCATGCCAGCGCGATCAAGGTCGACCCTAACCTGTACCAGCACCTCGATCCGCTCGAGGTCGGCAACGACATGCGCCTGCTGGTCTCGGACATGGCCGGACGGGCCTCGATCGAGCTCAAGGGCCGGGAACTCGGTTTCGACCTCTCCGGGGACCGCGACCTGGTCACTCGGGTCACCGCGCGGGTCAAGGCATTGGAGCAGGTCGGATACACCTTCGAGGCGGCCGACGCCTCCTTCGAGCTGCTTCTGGTCGAAGAGGTGGAGGGGACGCGTCCCTCCTACTTCGAGACCGAATCCTGGCGGGTGATCACCGAGACCGGGACCGGTGCCGAGGCGGTCTCCGAGGCGACCGTGAAGCTGGTGGCTGATGGCGTCCGCTACGTGGTCACCGGCGAGGGCAACGGACCGGTCAACGCCCTGGACCATGCCCTGCGTGGCGCGATCCAGCAGGCCTGGCCGCAGGTGGAGAAGTTCGAGCTCATCGACTACAAGGTTCGGATCCTCGATCAGGGGCACGGCACCGATGCGATCACCCGGGTGTTGATCGAGACCTCCGACGGCGAGACCCCCTGGGTCACGGTCGGGGTCGGTGCCAACGTGATCGAGGCGTCCTGGGGTGCTCTGGTCGATGCCTTCATCTTCGGCCTGCGCCGTCACACCGATGGGTAAGGGCGCTACCGTCGGGGCATGACCGAGTTGCACGACCTGACCGCCCTCGAACAGGGTGCCCTGGTGGCAGCCCGCCAGGTCACCCCGGTCGAACTGGTGGACCACTACGCGGCCCGGCAGGACCGGGTCGGTGCGTTCGTCACCCGCACCACGGAGCAGGCCACGGCTCGTGCGGAGCGATTGTTCGCGTCGGGGCGCCCCGATACGGCGGGACCGCTGTGGGGGGTGCCGACCGCGATCAAGGACCTGAACGCCACCGCCGGGGTGCGCACCACGTTCGGCTCGGCCGCCTACGCGGATTTCGTGCCCGAGTCCGACGATCATGTGGTGACCCGGATTCAGGGGGCGGGGATGCCGAGTCTGGGCAAGACCAGCACCCCGGAGTTCGGCTCGCCCTGCTATACCGAGCCCGACGGCCTGCCGCCGGCGGTCACCCCCTGGGACCGGACCCGGATGGCGGGCGGTTCGTCGGGTGGCGCCGGGGCCGCGGTGAGTGCCGGTCTGGTGCCACTGGCGCAGGGGTCCGATGGCGGCGGGTCGATCAGGATTCCGGCCGCCTGCTGTGGGGTGGTCGGGCTCAAGCCGAGCCGGGGGAGGATCTCCGGATCACCGATGTACGGCGACCCGATCGGCCTGGCCACCGCCGGGTCGTTGGCTCGCAGCGTCCGCGATGCCGCGGCTCTGCTGGATGTATTGGCCGGTCGCGAGCCAGGCGACCCGTACTGGGCGCCGGACCCGGCCGAGACGTTCCTGGCCTCCTGCGAGCGGGTGCCCGGCCGGCTGCGGATCGCCCGGTTCAGCACCCCGATGGTGATCGAGACCGAGGTCGATCCCGAGGTGCTGGAGGTCTGGGAGCAGACCTCTCGTCTGTTGGCAGAGCTGGGGCACGACGTCGAGGACGTTCCGGCTCCGCTGACCCCCGAACAGTGGAATGCGTTCCGGCCGTGCTGGGAGGTGCTGACCGCGCTCTCGCCGGTTCCGGCGGGGCGAGAGCAGTTGTTGCGGCCGCTGACCCGGTGGCTGAGTGAGCGTGGGAACGCGGTCACTGGACCGGCCTTCGCGCTGGCCATCGGGGAGATGCGCCGGGTGGCGGGTTCGGCCCTGAGAGCGCTGGCCGACTATGACGCGGTACTGACGCCGACCTTGGCAGACGTTCCGCTCCTCCTCGGAGCGTTACGAAACGACGAGGACCCGGCCGCCGACTTCGACGCACAGGGCCGGTTCACCCCGTACACCAGCGTCTGGAATATGACCGGGATGCCGGCCATCTCCCTCCCGCTCGCGCAGAGCGCGACGGGATTGCCGATCGGGATGATGCTGGCCGCTCGTCCGGCCGAGGAGGCACTACTGCTCGGCCTGGCGGCTCAGGTGGAGTCGGCTCAGCCCTGGCTGGAGCGGCATCCACCCGGCTGGTGAGATCCCGGCTCAGTCGCCCAGACCCCGGGCATGCAGGGCGTCACCGGTCTCCATGGCTCGGGCCACCACCCGGACCACGAACGGGGAGAGGAAGGCACGAGGGTGTCGGCCCAGGCCGCGGGCCCGAGCGGCGTCCCGGGTCTCCAGGGCCAGTGTGATCGTGCCGGGCAGGGCCCCGATCGCCAAGGCGAAGGCGAGTGCCACCCGGTCCGGATTGACCCGCACCACCCGGAACGGACGCAGCCACCGAACGATCGCGTCCAGCATGTCGTTGACCGGTGTGGTCGCGGTGACCACGATGGCCAGCAGGGCCAGGGTGATCAGGTCGAAGAGAGTCTCGACGGCTCTGGCTCCGCCGTACCACCACCACTGCAAGGCCGCCGCGAACAGCGCGATGAACAGCACCCCCCGGGCGGCCCGGGCCAGGATCGCGAGCCGTACTCGGGTGCTCAGCGCCAGCACGAGCGCCAGCAGGATGAACCCGATAGCGGCTGGGAGACTGCGCACCACCACGATGCTCAGGCTGAGTAGGCCCAGGGCGGCGACCTTGGGACCGACCGGCAACCGGTGCAGCCAGGTGTTGCCGGGCTGGTAGATCGCCATCGGTACGGTGCCGCTCACCGGTGCTCCTGGGCGCCGACCAGCTCGACGTAGTGGGTGACGGCTTGGTCCGGGTCGCCGTCGAAGACGACTCGGGCATCGGCCACCACCAGGACCCGCTCGCAGCGGCCGGCCAGCGTGAGGTTGTGGGTGACCAACACGAGCTGTTGCGACAACCCCATCAGCAGGTCACCGATCCGCCGGGTGTTGGCCAGGTCCAGCAGAGTGGTGGGCTCGTCGGCGACCAGCACCTCGGGATCGGTGGCCAGCACACCGGCCAGGGCCAGCATCTGCTTCTGTCCGCCCGAGAGCGAGTGCACCGAGTCGTGCGCGTGCTCGATCAGGCCGTGTTCGGCCAGGACCGCGAGTGCCGCCTCCCGACGGGCGGCGGCGTTCGGGTGGCTCCGACGCAGCGACAACTCCACGTCCTCGACGCAGGTGGGCATCACCAGTTGGGCGGCCGGGTCGGTGAAGCTGAAGCCAACCTTGCGCCGGACCTTGGCGCCCTGTCGGGCCACATCCAGTCCGTCGACCGACACCCTTCCGCTGCTGGGGGTGACCAACCCGTTGAGCAGTCGGGCCAGCGTCGACTTGCCGGAACCGTTGGCGCCGATCACTCCGATCCGGTGCTCGGTGAGGGTGAGGGTGGTGGGTGCCAGAACAACACGCTCGACGCCTCCCGGCAGGGAGACGGTGAGCGCGGCGTCCTGGAGTTCGATCAATGACACAGGGCGGGGGTCACTTCTTCTCGAGCAGACGTGGGAACGCGCGGTGGACTTCGGCAGCGATCAGGGCCACCAGGGTGGTCTTGAGCAGGTCGCCGACCCAGTAGAGCATGTCGATATTGAGCGCCTCACGCCACGTGATGCCCAGGTTCAGTTTGAGACCGATGATGCCCATCGGATGGATCACCAGGATGCTGGCCGTGATCGAGCAGAAGAAGATCGCGATGGCCCGGGTACGCCGCGGCCCGGCCACATACTTGACCATCAGACCGCCGACGAGGGCGGCGATCGGGAACGACCACAGGTATCCGGCGCTGGCCGTGGTGAAGGCGCCCAGGCCCGAGGCATGTTCGGCGAAGACCGGCAGCCCGATCGCGCCGAGACCCAGGTAGAGGCTGACCGATGCGAAGCCGCGCAGCGGGCCGAGCAGGCAACCGGCGAGCATCACCGCGAAGGTCTGCAGGGTGAGGGGCACTCCGGCGCCACCGACCGGGATGGCCCCGACATAGGCACAGGCGGAGATCAGCGCGGCGAAGGCGGCGACCAGAGCCAGATCGGTGGTGCTCCAGCGGACGCGGGTGGCCGCGGTCGGGGTGTCGGGCTGCATATCGGGCTGCATATCGGACTGCATGGTCATGGGATCCTCGAGGCTTGCGGGGAACGGACTACTGAACGCCGTTCAGTGAACGGTGTTCAGGGTAGGGTTCTGCTGTCCCTCTCGTCAACAAGTGCCCAACCAGGAGTCCCCGAAGTGGATCGTGCCGCCGTGGTCGACAGAGCTCTCAAGATTCTCGGCGAGCTGGGCCTGCCGGACCTGACCATGCGCCGCCTCGGCGCCGAGCTGGGGGTCCAGCAGTCGGCGCTCTATCACCATTTCGCCAACAAGCAGGCGCTGCTGGGCGCGGTCGCTGACGAGATCGTGGCCCAGAGCCTGCACAGCCCGGTCACCGGGGAGGGGAACTGGGCCGATCAGGTCACCGCCAGCTGTGTCGAGCTGCGCGCGGCGGTGCTCTCATATCCCGACGGCGCGGATGTGGTCTCCTCGATGTTCGCCTTCGGGCTGGGTGGCGCGAAACCCTACCGACACCTGGTGTTGCAGCTCGCGGCCGCGGGAGTGCCGCGGGACCTGGTGCCGGTGGCAGCCCACACTTTGCTGCACTTCGTCTACGGTCACGCGGTGGCCCAGCAGGCTCACCAGACCGCGGCTCGCCTCGGTGCCATCCAGCAGGTCGAGGGCGCGGATGGTGAGCCGGATCACGCCGGCGACTTCGCCCGAGGGCTGGAGCTCGTGGTCCGAGGCATCGCGACTACCTTGTCCTCATGACCGGCCAGGCGCATTCCCGCACAGGTATCCGATTCGTCGACGAGGACTGGTACGGCGACGACCTGGCCGGGGCCACCTTCACCGATTGCGTGTTCACCGACGTCGACTTCACCGAGGCCACCACCTCGGGTGCGGTCTTCACCGACTGTGTGTTCAACACCTGCAAGTTCAACTCCTCGGTGCACCAGGCCAGCGCATTCGTCGCCTGCGAGTTTCGGCGGTGCTCGTTCTTCGACGCGACGTTGGATGGGTGCAAGATCGCGGGGAGCGTCTTCGAGGGGTGCTCGTTGCGCACCGTCACCGTGCGCGGCGGGCAGTGGCAGGGTGTGGTGCTCCGTGGCGCCAACCTGAGCAAGCTGGATCTGAGCGGTGTGGACCTCCGCGACTCCGATCTTTCGATGGCGGACCTGACCGGCTCGGTACTCGCCGGGTGTCGCCTCGACGGCGTGAGCATGCACGACACGAATCTCACCCGAACCGATCTGCGGGGGGCCACCCTGGACCGGGTGGATCTGACCGTGGCGCGACTCTCCCGGACCAGGCTGGACCTGACCGGGGCGGTCCTGCTCGCCGAATTGCACGGCGCCGAGGTCAGCGCCGGCTGAGGTCTTCCTGCAGCGCTGAGCGCAGGGTTCGCACGCCACCCCAGCTGAGTGTCATGGCCAGGATCCCGGCGGCGACGGTCACCGCGAAGGCGGGGGTCTCGCCACCCAGATCGGCCAGCTGTCCGGCGACGCTGGCGCCGACCGCATAGCCCAACACGGTGGCGGCGGCGAGCAGGGTCATCGCGGTGCCCAACCGCCAGGCCGGGGTGATCTGCTCACCGAGGCTGAAGGTGGTGATCATGTACGGCGCGACGCTGATGCCCAGTAGCAGCAGGACCGGCACCAGCAGGGCGAGCTGGTGCACCAGCAGCAAGGGCAGCGCGAGGAGCAACAGGCCGAAGGCGAACCAGCGCAACCGATCGGGCAGCGCGAACCTGTCGGGCAGAGCCGGGACCAGCAGCCCGGCGATCACCGAGCCCACCCCGAGCAGGGCGTGCAGGTAGCCGGTGAGTCCGGGGTTGCCCGAGTCGGTGGCGAGCACGGAACTGCCGGTCTGCACCGATCCGAAGACCATACCGATGCTCAACTGGCTGCCACACAGCAACACCAGGGCCGGGGTCAGCAGTCGTCCGGCAGCTAGATGATGCTCGGGTCGGGCCTGCGCCCCCACCGCGGTGCGGTGCAGGGCGAATCCGGTGCCGAAGACACCCAACAACACCCCGGCCAGGGCGATGGCCAATGACGGATCCGCGATCGCCACCCCGAGTCCGACCAGGGCCGGGCCGATCACGAAGGCGGCCTCGTCGGCCGCGCCGTCCAGGCTGAAGGCGGTGCTGACCAAGCGCTCGGCGTTCGGCTCCTGGCCGACCAACGGACGCCACCGCACCCGCGACATCGGGCCCACCTGGGGGAGCATGGATCCGGCCAGCACGCAGGCCAGGGCGATGAATCCCCAGTGCGCGCCCGAATGCGCCACGAGCAGGACCAGTGCGAAACCGAACGCGCCCCCGAGCGCCTGCACGGTGAGGACCACCCGCTGCCCGATTCGGTCCGCCGCGATGCCCCAGATCGGAGCCCCCACGGCATTCGAGAGCGCGATCGCCCCGGCACAGGCCCCGCCTGCTCCGTAACTGTCGGTCAGGTCGCTGACCAGCAGCAGCACCCCGAGCTGGCTCATCGCCAGGGGGAGCCGGGCGATGAAGGCGGTCAGGACGTAGCCGACCCCGACCTTCGAGAACAGGCTGCGGTATGCGCTGAGGGTGGAGATGCCGGAACCATCGCTTTCATGGTGACAAACGACGCCGAGCTGTCGTGGTGCTGCGGCCACCGCGGCCCGCGAACGGGGCGACCTGGAAGGGTCGGCTCGAATCCGAGGTGGTCAGTGCTCCGATCTTGCTCTGGAAGGCGGCAGGAAATCCAATCGCGGGATCAGCTGGTCCCGGCGGCCGGGTCGTAGCCCTTGTCGGTCAGGCACTTCTCCGCCTTCGACTGCCAGGCGGTCATGGCCTCGCTCTGGTTCGGGTTCTGCTCCGTCATGGTCGCGGTCAGGAACTCGCGTACCAGGGAGTCGGGGATGGTCGAGTCCACACAGGTGGTCAGGATCGTGACCTGGGACTTGTCCGCGATCCCGGCGGCCATTCCATTGGCGATGGAGGAGATGAGGGCCGGGCGGAGGTCGATCTTGCAGCCTTCCACTCCGTCGAGCAGCTTCTCGGCCTGGGGGATGGTCGGCTTGCCGGTCTCTCCGGAGCCGATATTGAAGAAGGCGGAGACGCTCTCCTCGGGCGCGCCCTTCGCGCGCAGGTCATCGATGTTCTGCGCCCCCGCGAATGCGTTCACCAGGCAACCGAACTGCGCACGGCCCTTGATCTTGAACGGAGCGTCCTTCAACGCCGCGTCACCCTGTTCGTCGAAGTAGGCCAGGACAGCGGCCTTGTAATCACCCATGTCGTATTGGGTGTTGGCGGTGGCCTTCGCGGAGGGAGAGGTAGCGGGGGAGGAGGTGGACTTGTCCGGTGCGGCGCTGTCGGAGGAGGTGGGATCCGCGGCGGCCTTGCCGGGGGACTCCTCGGAACTACATCCGGTGAACATGAGAGTGATGGCAGCGGAGAGCGTCAGTGCGCGGAAGAGTCTGGACACCCCGGCATCGTTTCCCATGGAGCGGGCGCCCCGCCACAAAATCGTGAGATACGTCACTAGGCTTGCCATATGGAGTCAATCTGGGTCCCTACGAACGAAATCACCCTCAAAGCGCTGGCAGAGGGGAGTGGTCCGCTGGTAATGTTGCTGCACGGTTTTCCCGGATCCTCGTTCAGTTGGCGGCATCAACTACCCGCTCTGGCCCGGGCCGGATATCGAACAGTGGCCCTGGATCTCCGTGGCTACGGCGCCTCGGACCGACCTGACGGCGGCTATACGGCCGAGATCATCGAACAGGATCTGCTCGGTGTGCTAGACCATCTTGAGGTGGAGCGGGCGGTCCTGGTCGGACAGGATTTCGGGTCCCGATATGCCTGGAACCTGGCCCGGCATCACCCCGAACGCGTGCGCGCGGTCATCGGCACCGTGCCCTTCGCCGACCTGAGCGCCGAGCAGCGGCCTACCGAAATGTGGCAGGCGTTGGCCGGGCAGCACTTCCTGCATCTGGACTACTTCCAGGAGGTTGGCCGGGCCGAGCGGGACCTGGGTGGCGCCAATGCGAGGGAGTTCTTGCGGCGGCTGCTGTGGGCACTCTCAGCGAAGGGGGAGTACTTCAAGGTGTTCGGTCATGACTCATCGGTCTCATACCTCGACGCTCTGCCCGAGGCGCCCGCCCTGCCCTGGGGCTGGCTGGACCAGGCCGAGTTCGACACCATGCTCGCCGGATTCCGGACCGGAGGGGCGGGCCGTGAGTTCGCTGGTGGGTTCGGGGCCTATCGGGCGGCTGACGCCGACTGGGCCTTCGAGGAGAAATGGCGCGGGGTCCAGATCTCGGCACCGGCGATGCTGCTGATCGGCGAGCACGACCCGGTCCGCAAATTCACCCAGATCGACCCGAGCCTCTTCGCCGACCTGCGCGAGGTGATCGTGCCCGACGCCGGCCATCACGTGCAGCAGGAACAGCCCGAGTCGGTGAACCGGGCTCTGGAATCATTCCTGGAGGAACTGTCCTGAGCTATACCTCAGGTCGAGCAGAACTCGATTCGGTACTGTGAGGATCCTCCCAGCGTGGTTCGGGCCCGCTTCTTTCGTCCATTGAAGGATCTCCCTTGTATCCCCTGCAACGTTTCGTCTCGCGGACGGCCGCCGTTCTCGCCGCCACCTTCGTGGGAACCTCACTGACCCTCGCCGCCCCCCTCGCCCAGGCCGCCGACCCCCAGGTGTGTTCGACCGGCAAGGCTCCGACGCTCAAGACCCAGCCCTGGTACGACTTCGCTCATACGAAGAACACTCTTTGGGCCACCCAGCCGGAGTTCAAGAGGTTCGTGGTCGAGATGACCGCCGATTTGGCGAAATTGGGGCCCTCCTCAAGCGGTCCCGCGGTGGAGGCTGCCGTTGAGAAGTGGGGTATGCGCCTGGAAACCGTCTCGACGCGAGTCATGTTGGCCTACTCCATTCAACTCTCCCTTGATGTTCAGGAGTTGTTCTCGGCGCTGGCTCTGGTCGATCCAGCGGGATTGACGGCGGCGATGGAGGAGTTGGAGGGATCGGTCGACGCGGACCGGATGAATGCGGCCGTCGAGACTCTGTCGGATTATGCGGACGGAGTGTCCGACATTCTTGAAGGCCTCACCGCGCCGCTACCGGGGCCCGTCGTCCTGCCCTCCCCGACGAGCGCGATCGCGGCGGTCGGCACCTTGGGCATGGTGCTGGACGAGTTGAGGGATTTCGCCCGGTCGAAGGTCGTGTACTCCGGTACCCGGACCACCTGTGCCGCGACTGCCTCCCTGCACATCAGTGCCACCAGTGCCTCCTACGGTGCGGGCCGCACCTTGACCTTCAAGGCCACCAAGGCGGGCAAGGCCGTGCGCGGTGACTACACCGTGGTGCTGGACGGTCGTTCCTTGAACTCAGGTCTCCAGGAGTCCACCTTCACGGCCACGCTCCCCACCGCGACTCCGGTGGGTGCTCGACTGCTCACGGTGGCGTTCGTCCCGGTGGACGGGAGCCCGATCTCGGTGCGCACCATCAACCTCAAGGTCGTCAAGGCCCGGACCAAGACGACGCTGAAACTGTCGAAGAAGACGAGCCCCCGCGCGAAGGCGGTGAAGGCCACGGTGCGAGTGAAGGTGCCCGGCACCTCTGTCAAGGCCAAGGGAACCGCCACGCTCAAGGTGGGTAAGAAGACCATCAAGGTCAAGGTGCGCAACGGCAAGGGGCAGGTCAAGCTCCGTCAGACACCGCTCGGGAAGAACCGGATCAAGGCGGTCTTCACCGCAACGAAGTCGCTGAAGTCGAGTGCCTCGAAGAAGGTCACGCTGCGGATCAAGTGATCCGCTCCTAGGCGGTCCGACCCTTCAGGGCGAGAGCAGTCGTTCGCACCAGACGATCAGCTCGGCCCGGAGCGGGGCCGTCCGTTCGGCGAACTCCTGCTGTTTCGCCGCGTACTCGCGTTTGCCCTCGGCGGTCTCGATCGGGATCGGTGACCAGTCCTCGCCGTCCACTTCAGGGAGCCCGGAGAGGTCGTAGGGGGAGGCGCGCATGTCCAGGGCGCGGATCTCTCGAGCCAGCTCGAAGGCGCGCAGCACCAGGTCCGAAGGCACCAAGGGCGAGAGTCGGAAGGCGTGCTTGTACAGATCCATATTGCCGTGCAGACAGCCGGGCTGCTCGAAGGCCGGACGGTCCGCGGCGGTGGGAGAGAGCACGTTCAGCGGTGCGGCGGACGGGGTGAAGAAGCGGTAGGCGTCGAAGTGCGAGCAGGCGATCCGATGGGACTCGACTACCGAATCGGTCCCTTCGGCACCGAGTCGCAGTGGCCAGGAGTTGTGCCGCACCCGCTGCTCGGGCAGCCGGTGCACCATCGCCCACTCGTGCAGTCCGAAGCAGCCGAGGTTCGCCTCGCGCCCTGCGGTCGCGGTCAAGAGCTCGTACAGGGAGGTCACCAAGGGGACCTGGGAGGCCAGGAACTCCGCGGTGACCGCGCCGTCGAGATACCCCTTGAGTCCCTCGTATTCGGGTGCCTGCTCAAGGCGGGTGCCGTAGCCGGGATGCCAGGTACGTAACTGGGCCGGACGGTGCGAGTAGTAGACGAACAAGAAGTCGTGCACCGGATGCTTGACCCGTTCTCGGCGGCGGGTCAGGTGCTCGGCGACGTAGGCGTCGACCCGTTCCGCGTGGGCTCTCGCCCTCGGTTCCCACAGTTCTCTGCCCAGCACCAGCACCGCCCCAGCCTAGGAGACCGACCCTCAGCGATAGGCTCAAGCCCGTGCGCATTGCGAGATTCACCATCGGCGAAGAACCCATGTACGGCGTGATCACCGGAGAGGTCGACGAGTACGGCCAGCCGGATGAGGACGCCGTGGTCGTCGGGCTGGCCGGTGACCCCCTCTATATGGGGATCAAACTGTTGGAGGACAAATACCGTTTCGCCGACGTCAAGCTGCTGGCACCGGTACTGCCTCGCTCCAAGGTGGTCGCGATCGGCAAGAACTATGCGGCACATGCGGCCGAGATGGACTCCGCGGTACCGGAGGAGCCGCTGATGTTCCTCAAGCCGAACACCTCGGTGATCGGCCCCGGAGACACGATCCTCTACCCGGCGCAATCCTCCAATGTGCATTACGAGGGTGAGCTCGCGGTGGTGATCGGCCGGATCTGCCGCGACGTTTCCCCCGAGCAGGCCACCGACGTGATCTGGGGCTACACCATCGCCAACGACGTCACCGCGCGTGACCTTCAGGCTCGCGATGTGCAGTTCACCCGGGCCAAGTCGTTCGACACGTTCTGCCCGCTCGGCCCCTGGATCGAGACGGATCTGGACCCGCAGGTCTTCGTCGAGGGTGCCGGGGTGACCACCTACCTCAACGGCGACGTCGTCCAGGACGGCTCGACCGCGGACATGATCTTCGACATCCCGACGCTGGTGGCCCACGTCTCCAGCGTGATGACGCTGCTACCCGGCGACGTCATCCTGACCGGCACCCCGGAGGGTGTCGGCCCCATGCAGGTCGGTGATGAGGTCGAGGTCTCGATCTCGGGCCCCGGCTTCTCCCTCGGTACTCTCACGAACAAGGTGGCATCTCGATGAACACGACCAAGCCGAGCGAGGAACGAGCGAGCGACCGAGGGGTCGAATCAGAAATGAACACGACCACGACCACGACCACGGCGGTACGGGTTCGATTCTGCCCGTCCCCGACCGGCAGCCCGCACGTCGGGTTCGCCCGGGCGGCGCTCTACAACTGGGCGTTCGCCCGACACCACCAGGGCACCTTCGTGTTCCGGATCGAGGACACCGACAAGGAGCGCTCCACCACCGAGTCCTATGACGCGATGGTGAGCACCATGCAGTGGCTCGGCCTGGACTGGGACGAGGGACCGCTGGTGGGCGGCGACTACGGTCCGTACCTGCAGTCCGAGCGGACCGACATCTACCGGGACGTACTGGCGAGGTTGAAGGACTCCTCCTACACCTATGACTGCTACTGCACGACCGAGGAGGCGGCGGTTCGCCGCAAGATTGCCGGCTCCAAGGTGCAGGGCTACGACGGCTTCTGCCGGGAACTGTCCGCCGAGCAGCGGGACGTGTTCGTCGCGGAGGGCCGCAAGCCCGTGGTCCGCTTCCGGATGCCGGACGGTTCGGTCAGCTGGACCGACCTGGTGCGTGGCGAGGTCAGCTTCGAGACCGAGTTCGTCCCCGACTTCGCACTCTGCCGCGCCAACGGCGACCCGCTGTACACCTTGGTCAACCCGGTCGACGACGCGATGATG
>CAYNFY010000056.1:0-26679 GCA_964396585.1 uncultured Nocardioides sp. | reverse complement strand
GCTGCGCTCACCGACTCCAGCGCCACCGGTTCCAGCACCGTCGGCCGAACCAAGGTCGATGGCGTGCTCCTGAACACCGTGGCGCTCACCCAGCTCGGTCGATCGATCGCCCAGAGCACCGATGTGACGGACGCCTACCGGATCCGGTTCGAACTGGACCTTCCGGCGCTCGTCGATGACGACATGCCCCTCAGCGCGGCCTACCTCAGCCCGCAGTTCCTCTGCACCAGGTGAGGCGCTGAGAGGCGCGGCGTTCACCGGCCTCCGACGCTCCCCCTGGGGGTGTCGGAGGCCGGTGCCGTACCCAGGGTCAGTCCAGGACTTCGGCTGCCTCGAGCCATTCGAGTTCGAGAGTCTCCCGCTCGCTCGCGATGGTGCCCAACTCCGCGGCGAGTTCGGCCAGCCTCTCGTGGTCCTGCGTACCGGTCGCCATCTCGGTCTGTGCCTTCGCCTCGCGTTCGGCAAGCTTCTTCAGCTGCTTCTCGATCCGAGCGACCGCCTTGCGGGCCGCCCGTTCCTCCGCGCCACCGACCTTCGCCTTGACCACACCGCCACCGATCGGCTCGGGTACCGACCGCTCGGCGGCCACCGCACTCGCGGCCGCCGCATCGGCGGCGGCCAGGTCGGCGGTCCGCCGCTCCAGGTACTCATCCACGCCGCGCGGCAGCATCGCCACCTGACCGTCACCCATCAGGGCCCAGATCGAGTCGGTGACGCGCTCCAAGAAGTAGCGATCGTGTGAGACCACGATCAGGGTGCCGGGCCACGAGTCGAGGAAGTCCTCGAGCACGTTGAGCGTGTTGATGTCGAGGTCGTTGGTGGGCTCGTCGAGCAACAGCACATTCGGCTCGTCGAGCAACAGCATCAGCAACTGGAAGCGGCGGCGCTCGCCACCCGACAGGTCACCGATCCGGGCGGTGAGCCGGTCCCCGGTGAAACCGAAGCGCTCCAGCATCGAGGTGGCCGTGATCTCACCGTCGGCGGTCTTGGTGACCCGGCGCACCGACTCCACGGTGGGCAGCACCCGGGCCGTCGGATCAAGGTCGTCCAACTGCTGGCTGAGGTGCCTCATCGCGACGGTGCGGCCCTGCTTCACCTTGCCGGCTGCCGGGGGCAGCTCCCCCGCGATCAGCTTGAGCAGCGAGGTCTTGCCGGCACCGTTGACGCCGACCAGGCCCATCCGGTCGCCGGGACCGATCCGCCAGGTCGCCCGCGACAGCAACTGACGCTCGCCACGGAACAGGTCCACGTCCTCGACGTCGATCACGTCCTTGCCGAGACGCTGGGTGGCGAACCTCTGCAACTCGAGGCGGTCTCGGGGCGGTGGCACGTCCTCGATCAACTCGTTGGCCGCGTCGATCCGGAACTTCGGCTTCGAGGTGCGCGCCGGCGCGCCACGCCGCAGCCAGGCCAGTTCCTTGCGGACCAGGTTCTGGCGTCGCGTCTCGCTGGCGACGGCCTGGCGCTGCCGCTCGGCCTTGGCCAACACGAAGGCGGCGTACCCACCCTCATAGGCGTCCACGGCACCGTCGTGGACCTCCCAGGTGGTCTGGCAGACCTCGTCGAGGAACCAGCGGTCGTGGGTGACGACCACCAGCGCCGAGGCCCGCTTGGTCAGATGCTGGGCGAGCCAGGCCACGGCCTCGACGTCGAGATGGTTGGTGGGCTCGTCGAGGACCACCAGATCATGGTCACCCAGCAGCAGCTCGGCCAGCGAGCACCGGCGGCGCTCACCGCCCGAGAGACCGTCGACGGGGCGGTCCAGGGAGATCCCGGCCAGCAGCACCTCGACGACCTCGCGGGTGGCCTGGTCCCCCGCCCACTCGTGATCGCTGAGGCCACCCAACACCGCCTCGCGCACCGAGTGACTGTCATCGAGCTCGTCGCCCTGATGCAGGTAGCCCACCCGCAGACCACGGGTGCGCGAGACCCGACCGGCGTCGGGCTCCTCGATCCCGGTCATCACCTCCAGCAGGGTGGTCTTGCCGTCGCCGTTGCGACCCACGATGCCGATGCGTTCCCCCACCTGGATGCCGAGGGAGACCTCGTCGAGCAGCGGACGGATCCCGTAGGACTTGGAGACGCGCTCCAGGTTGATCAGATTTGCCATGGCTCCTCAGTAATACAGCGGAACGAAACTCGTCGGTATCGCCGTCGCGGCTCACGCCACGACGTGGGCCCCGGCCACGGCTCCGGTGGCGATCAGCACCACGTCGTGATGGGCCCGTAACTCCTCGGCCACCGCCCGGGCGGTGGGCGCCGACTCGCACAAGAAGATGCAGGTGGGACCGGATCCGGTGACGATCCCGCGCAGCGCTCCGGCCAGTTCACCACGGCTCAGCAATGCGCCCAACTCGGGACGCAGGTCGATCGCGGGCTCCTGTAGATCGTTGTGCAGAGCCAGCGCCAGGCGCCGGGGGTTGCCGGAGGCCAGCGCCTCGATCACCGGAATCGCACTGGGTGGGGTAGGCGGCGCGGCAGGGCGCAACCGGTCGAAGTGCTGATACACCCTGGGGGTGGAGAGCCCGTCGGACGAGGGAACGATCACCCACCACCACGCGCCGCTGTCGACCAGCGGCCGAACGAGCTCGCCGCGACCCGTCCCGTGTGCCGACCCACCGACCAGCGCGAAGGGGACATCACTGCCCAGTTCGGCGGCCAACCGCAGCAGGTCCTCGTCGGCGGTATCCAGTTCGTGCAGCCGATCGAGGGCGACGAGTGCGGCTGCCGCGTCCGCCGACCCGCCGGCCATGCCGCCGGCCACCGGAATCATCTTGCGCAGGGTGAAGTCCGCGAGCACCGGCACCACGTGGTGCCGGGCCAGAGCCAAGGCGGCCGCGTCGATGATATTCCTGCCACCGGTCGGGACCTCGGCCTCACTCACATAGGAGGCCACCTCGACGTCGATCCGGCCGCTGGTGCCCTGCACCACGGTGAGGTCGTCGTGCAGGCTGACCGCCTGGTAGACCGTGTCGAGAGGATGGAATCCATCCTCTCGGGGTGCCCCCACACCCAGGTGCAGGTTGATCTTCGCGGGAGCCCTGACCGTGACCGCCCGCACCTTCCGCCTCATGCCTCGGCCCCGCCGGCCCCGCCGGCACCGCCCCCGCCGGCCCCGCCGGCACCGCCCCCGGAGGCGGAGCGGGCGGCAGCACGGCGTGACGGGGTCGCCTGGTTTCTGGGGGCGAGCGTGGGGAGCTGCTCGGCGATCCGGGCGAATTCCTCGACCCCCAGCACCTCGCCTCGCGTCATCGGGTCGATACCGGCCGCGACCAGGGCGGCCTCGGCGGCCTCGGCAGATCCGGCAGTCCCCTTGAGGGCGGCACGCAGGCTCTTGCGGCGCTGCGCGAAGGCGGCGTCGACGACGGCGAAGACCTGGTCTCGAGTGGCACTGGTACTGGGCGGTTCTCGGTGGGTCCACGCCACCAGCCCGGAGTCCACATTGGGAGCCGGCCAGAAGACGTTGCGGCCCACGGTGCCGACTCGCCGTACGTCGGCGTACCAGGCGGCCTTCACCGAGGGGACCCCGTAGATCTTGGAGCCCGGGGCGGCCGCCAACCGGTCAGCAACCTCGGCCTGAACCATCACCAGGCCCTGACGCAGCGAGGTGATCAGGGCCATCAGGTGCAGCAGGACGGGGACCGAGACGTTGTAGGGAAGGTTCGCGACCAGCGCCGTCGGCGGAGGTCCGGGAACCCGGTCGATCCGGAGCGCGTCGCCCAGCACCACCTCGACATCACCTGTCCGCCCCGGCGCGAACTCGGCGATCGTGTCGGGCAGCCGCCCGGCCAGAATCGGGTCGATCTCCAGGGCCACCACCCGGTCGACCGCTTCGAGCAGGGCCAGGGTCAGCGACCCGAGACCGGGACCGACCTCGACCACCACGTCGTCGCTGTCGAGGTCGGCCTCACGCACGATGCGGCGCACCGTGTTGGGGTCGATCACGAAGTTCTGGCCACGTTGTTTGGTCGGGCGCACCCCCAATTCGTCGGCCAGGCGACGAACGTCCACCGGACCGAGCAGTCGGATGGACTCGCTCGGCCCGGGGGAGGGCAGGTCAGGGGTCGGCACGCCGCAACTTTAGGCGAGCCCGGCCACAAGGTCGCACTCGTGAACGGACAGGCACCCGGCCAGGTCCCGTCGTCGACGGTTCAGCGCAGGCCCAGCCGGCTCGAACAGCCCGGCCACTGACCCCAACCCGAACGGGCCTGCAGGATCTTGCCTCGCCGGATCTGCTCCTCCCGGCTGGCTTGGTGCGGTAGGCCGGAGCCCCCTACGGAGCGCCAGGTGCCCGCACTGAACTGCAGTCCGCCGTAGTACCCGTTGCCGGTGTTGGTGGCCCAGTTGCCACCGGACTCGCATCGGGCGAGGGCGTCCCAGACCGTGTCGCCCCCGGCATAGTTGGGTGCCGGATCGGCAGCGGTGCCGACCTTCACCACGGCCGCCACCGGTTTGCTGCGGACCTTGGTGGAGACGACCGAACGGGCGACCTCCTTGCCGTTGCGGAAGGTGACCCGGTAGGTAGCGTCGCGGGTGCCGCTTCTGCCTTCGCGTACCGTGCTGGTCTCGCCCTTGGTCAGGGAGTCGTCGTCCTGCTTCTGGGTCCGGAACGGGATCGTTTCGCCCGTCACGGTGCGGGTCGCGACCCGGATCCGCTCCACGACGATCTTGGCGCCGTCGCGCAGCGCAGAGTCCGCCGCCGGCTTCACCACGTCATCGGAGTCGACCTTGACGCCCAGTTGGTCCAGCACGTCGCCGACGGTGCTGGCGGCGACCTCGACGGATCGGTTCTTCTTGGCACCGACCTTGAGGGTCAGTTTCTTGGCGGTCACCACGTCCAGGTCGATACCGTCTCGACCGATGCTGCTGCTGCGACTGACCGACAGATCCGCCCGCTGGTAACTGGCACCGATCTCGGTCAGGGCGTCGCTGACGCTGGCGGCCGTGACCCAGTGAGTAGAGGTGTTCCCGTCGACGGTCAGGGCGACCGGGCGGGCGTACTTGACGGCGATCTTGGTGCCGTCGCCGATCTTGGTGTCCACCGCGGGCGCCACGAAGTCGCGGGCGCTGAGCTCGATACCTTCCTCGGACAAGACGTCCCCGACGGTGCCGCCCATGGTGGTCACCTGCCGACTGGTGCCGTCCAGGGTGAGGGTCACGTCAGAGGTGAGCGTGTGATAGCCGACGGTGGTACCGACCACGGCCAGGACGGCTACGCCGCCGAGTCCGGCGAGCAGCTTCTTGTTGTTGCTGAGGTGTGCGATGGAAACGCGCACGTCACTCCCAAGTCGAACGATCCGGGCCTCGGGTCGACCGGCACGGCCGCACGACTGGGCGACGTCGAGGTCGTCGGACCTGACGCCGCGCCGCTGGGGGAAGGAGCGCAGCACACGACCCGTTCGCATCGTCTCCGGATCGGTGTCCGGTGCCGTGGCGAGGCGGGCCGCCGCCGGTCAGAATCGTTCCCGATCCCGGCCAACAATGTTCTAGGGAACAGGTCTGAGCCGCTGGATGCAACTTACGTGCCCACCGTCGCGTCGCGCCGTCCCCCCGATCTCCGGCCGCAACGGCACGATCCGACCTGCCCGACTCACACCTAGCCCGACTGGGTAGTCGCAGGTCACAGCCCTAATTCGCGTCCGGTCAGGGCCACCGCGGAGGCCCACAACTCGTCTGCTGGGACGAACCCGCCGACCAGATGACCGTTCAACTCCAAGGTGACCAAGCCCACCAGCTGGCCGAAGGTCAGGTACAGCTGGGCACCCAGCCAAGGCGCTTCGAGGTGCCACTGGGCTCCCACGGAGCGGGACTGTTCCAGGAGTGGCTCCGAACCCTGCCATCCGGGCGGCGGATCGTGCGGGGCCGCGACCCGCACCACGTCGACCAAGGCCTTGACCGCATGCGCGGCCGCGGGCACGGTGACCTCGGGCGCGGAGTATCCCGGGACCGGTGAGCCGTACAGCAGTTGGAAGCGGTGTGGGTGTGTCAGTGCCCAGCCTCGCCAACCGTCCGTGACCGCCCGCCAGCGTTCCTCGGGAGCCGCTCCGGGACGGTCCGCGAGCACTGCGGCATCGCCCAATTCGCGGTAGGAATCGGCGATCAACGCAGTCAGCAACTCGTCGCGACTGGCGAAGTACCGGTAGACCGCCGAGGAGACGACCCCGAGCTCGCGGCTGACGGCCCGCAGGGACAGCGCGGCGGGGCCCTGGGCGGCGACCTGAGCCAGCGCGGCGGACTTGATCTCCTCGACCATCCGGGCCCGGGCTCGGGCACGTGGTGTGGCGGGATCGATCGGCATGGCCCGATCGTCGCACGATCCTCCGACGAGAGCAATGCTCACAAATGCGAGCACTGCTCTTGCAATTCTCCTCTCGGTCGTGCCACGCTGGACCCTCTTCCGAGAGCGTCGCTCTCGCAATTTTGAGGAGCACAGATGACCACCGACCTTGAGCACGACAAGTCCCCCGGACCTCCCGAGAGCGACCTACTCGAACGGCGACTGCATTGGGTCCAGGACGCGGCATGGCTGACGCTCGGCGTCGGCTGGGCGGGGTACCTACTGCTGCGGCCCTACGTCGATGAGACGTCACTTCACGGCGCAGCGGCTATCGCCGGACACCGCTGGGTGTTCTCGCATCTGCTTGGGATGCTTAGCTTCGTCGCTCTGGCGGTGGCACTGGGGGCTGCCGCCGCAGAGCGCCCGGCCCGGTCTCGAGTGCGGCTTGCGGCGGCCGCGACCCTGGGTGCCGTGCTGGTGCTTCCCTACTACGGTGCCGAGTCCTTCGGCCTGCGCGCGATCGCTGCCGATGCGGTCGAACGCGGGGACTCCGGGTTCGTGGCCACCTTCGAGGCAGTGCGCTACGACCCGGCGGCGATGATCGTCTTCGCGATCGGTCTGCTGATGGTGCTCGGAGTCGGGCTGGGGCTGGCCTGGTCGGCGCACGGAGCCCTGCTGCCACTCGGTGCGCTGGTGGCCACGATGCCACTCCAGTACTTCGCCCCGGACTGGGTACGGATGGCGCACGGAGTGCTGATGCTCGGGGTGTGTTGCTGGTTCGTGCTGTCCCGGACCCGGTCCTGAGCCTCGGACCGGGCGTCAGCTCACAGCACGCGCTTCGGTAGGCCGGGGCACGCGAAGCGGGCGTACCTGGCCAGATAGGCAGGAGGGTTGCCATTCGAGCCGACCCTGACCGTACGGACCGCTCGCTTGGTGCGGCGCCAGTCGCCGTTGCGCCCCATCGCATACGAGATCCGCTTGACCTTGATCGTCGCGCCCCCGATGGCCGCGATGGCCGGGATGGATCGAGCCTGCACCCCACGGCGAGTGCACTTCCAGCCGGAGGTCCCGGTACCGAAGGAGCTGTTCACGAACCAGGATTCCTGGCGACGCGGGGCGCGGAGCGTCAGCAGTTCACCGTCTGGGCGGTAGGTATAGGCGACGAAGCCCTGGGCGTGCGCTCCGGTGGAGAACCCCGGCTGCGCGGTGATGGTGATCCGATCGCGCCCACCGCGCCCATCGACCTGGGCCCGGTAGTGCCACTGCTGCCCGGCCAGCGACCGGGCAGTGGCCAGCGGCCCACCGTCGCTCATGCCTCGGTCGGCACCGGCCGGTGCGGTGGTTGCGGCGACCAGGAGGACGAGGCCTGCCGAGACGCTCACCAAGCCGGTCAGTTTCACCAGGACCCCCGGACCTCGTCTGCGAAGCGTGTGGATCTGAGCGAAATTACTCCTCGCTGGAGTGCGCCACATCCTCAGATGAGGGGACCTCGGTGCGCCGAACAGGCGCTAGGGCAGGCCGTGGTCACCAGACGCCGTCGAAGGCGCGGAAGGTGTTCGACTCGACGGCGTGACACAGCGACGCCAGGTCCTCGTCACGGATCTCGGCCATCGCCCGCATGGTGAGCGGGATCAGGTAGGAGGCATTCGGTCGCCCCCGGTATGGGCTGGGGGTCAGGAAGGGGGCGTCGGTCTCGACCAGGATCCGGTCCTGCGGGGCCAGGGCCAGGGCATCGCGCACCGGTTGGGCGTTCTTGAACGTGATGGTTCCGGCGAACGAGAGATGGGCGCCCCGATCCAGGCAGGCCCGGGCGAAGTCGGCGTCACCTGAGAAGCAGTGCATCACCCACCGGGACGGAACACCCTCCGAGTCGAGCACGGCCAGCACGTCGTCGTGAGCGTCCCGGTCGTGGATCACCAGGGTCTTGTCCAGGCGCTTGGCGAGGTCGATGTGGCGGCGAAACGACTCCTGCTGGGCAGCGCGGCCCTGCTCACCGGTACGGAAGGTGTCCAATCCGGTCTCCCCCACGGCCCGGACCTTGTCGTGGGCTCCGGCCAACTGTTCGATCTCAGCCAGCGCGGCCTCCAGATCCCCCGTCTCGGCCAGTCGGGGTGCCTCATTGGGATGCAGGGCCACCCCGGCCACGATCTGGACATGCTCGGCGGCAGCCGCGACCGCCCAGCGGGCACTCGGCAGGTCACAGCCGATCTGGACGATCCGAGTGACGTTGACCGCCTCGGCCCGGCGCAGGGCCTCGGCCGTCTCCAGCCAGTCGCCGTCGGCGATGTCGAGGTGGCAGTGATTGTCGATCACCGGTGCGGGCAGCGGCTCCGGGCTCGGTGGTCGCTCCCGGTCACGCTTGGCACCGGACTTCTCCTCGGTGGCAGCACGGGCTCGGATCGGCTCACTCATGGTGCTGACGCTACTGGGGTCCCGCTGCGACAAGAGACACCGGCGGATCAGCCCACATGCACCAGCTGGTAGACGTCCCGTTTGGGCACCCCGGCGGAGCGGGCCACCTGGGCGATCGCCTCCTTGCGGGGCGTGCCGCCGCTCTCCAGATCCGCTACCGCGGCCCGGAGCGAGTCGGGGTCACTCGCCACTGCCGCAGCGGGGTCGGCGCCGGCCACCACGATGGTCACCTCGCCGCGCACCCCCTCACCGGCCCACTCGGTGAGCTCGGCGAGGCCACCACGGCGAACCTCCTCGTGGGTCTTGGTCAGCTCGCGACATACGGCGGCCGGGCGGGCGCCGCCGAACGCCTCGGCCATCGCCCCGAGAACGGTCTCGGTGCGGTGCGGAGCCTCGAAGAAGACCATGGTGCGCTGCTCGTCGGCCAGGGACTCCAGCCGGCGAGCGCGCTCGCCGTTCTTGCGAGGCAGGAAGCCCTCGAAGCAGAACCGGTCCACCGGCAGCCCCGAGACGGCCAGGGCGGTGAGCACCGCGCTCGGTCCGGGTACGGCGGTGACCCGCACGTCGTGCTCGACAGCGGCGGCGACCAGGCGATAGCCCGGGTCCGAGACGCTGGGCATCCCGGCATCGGTGACCAGCACGACTCGCTCGCCGTTGAGCAGCGCCTCGAGGAGCTGCGGCGTCCGACCGGACTCGTTGCCCTCGAAGTAGGACAGCACCCGACCGCTCAGCGTGATCCCGAGCTCGGTGGTGAGCCGTTTCAGCCGTCGGGTGTCCTCGGCGGCCACCACGTCCGCCTCGGCCAGCTCCGTGGCCAGCCGTGGCGGGGCGTCACCGACCTGTCCGATCGGCGTGGCGGCGAGCACGAGCACCCCGGGGCTTTTCATGGCGCTTATCCTGCCCGGTGTGACCACTGAGGCCAGCACCCAGCCGCATCTCGGCGTTCAGGTGACCCCTGCGGTGTCGCTGTCCAGGCTGCCCTCCGGGGCACCGATGCCGCCTCCGCGGCGGCGGCGCTGGGACTTCGGTGCTCACGACCGCCTGATCGGCTGGGGTGGCGGAATCGTGCTCACTCTGATCGCGTTCGGGATGCGGTGGTGGCATCTGGGTCGGCCGCACTCGTTCGAGTTCGATGAGACCTACTACGCCAAGCAGGCGTGGTCGATGCTGCACTACGGCTACGTGCGCGATTACGTCGATGGCGCCAACGAGAAGATCCTCGACGGTCAGAGCACCGGGATCTTCAAGAACAGCCCCGAGATGATCGTGCATCCCGAGGTCGGCAAGTGGCTGATCGCGCTGGGCGAGAAGGCGTTCGGGATGGATCCGTTCGGCTGGCGGATCGCCTCGGCGGTGATCGGCTCACTGATGGTGCTGCTGATGGTGCGCTTCGTACGCCGGGTCAGCGGTTCCACGGCACTGGGCCTGCTGGGCGGCGCGCTGCTGGCCCTGGACGGGCTGCAGCTGGTGCTCTCCCGGCTCGCATTGCTCGACATCTTTCTGGCGTTCTTCCTGCTGGCCGGGGTGCACTGTGTGGTTGCGGACCGGCAGTGGTTCCGCAACCGGCTCGATGACCCGGGCAGACGGACGGCCTCCTGGGGCCGGATCGTGCTGTGGCGACCCTGGCTGCTGCTGGCCGGGGTGATGTTCGGGCTGGCCATCGGCACCAAGTGGACGGCGGTGTACCCGCTGGCCGCCTTCGGGGTGCTGGTGTGGGCATGGAGCAGTGGCGCCCGCAAGTCCCGCGGGGTGCGGACCGCATGGCTGAGATCGGCACTGGTCGACGGCGTCCCCGCGTTCCTGCACCTGGTGGCGGTGGCCGCTGTGGTGTACGTGGCCACCTGGGGCGGCTGGCTGATGCACGCCAAGACCTATGAGGAGAACCTCGGCTACAACCGCTACACCCAGCTGGCCGACCGTCCGGAGTGGCCCACCGCCACCGAACCCGATGCGCAGGGGCTCGGTGAGGTCGTCCAGTCATTGCGGTCACTGTGGTACTACCACCTGGATCTGTACGAGTTCCACACCAAGGGCTTGGACGACGCCACCCACACCTACGCCTCGGACCCGGCCGGATGGTTGATCCTGAACCGACCCGTCGGGGTGGACGCCCAGCTCGACATCAAACCCGGAGAGCAGGGCTGCGAGGCAGCTGAGGGCGACACCTGCCTGCGTCAGGTCCTGCTGATCGGCACCCCGGTGCTCTGGTGGGGATCGGCGGTCGCCCTGCTAGCTGGGTTGGCGCTGTGGATCGGCGCCCGGGACTGGCGATTCGGCGTCGCGGTCGTCGGCACGCTGTCCACCTGGCTGCCGTGGATACCCGAGGCGGACCGCCCGATCTTCTCCTTCTACATGATCGCCGGTCTGCCGTTCATGGTGTTGGGCACGACCCTACTGATCGGCAAACTGATCGGCCCCTCCCTGGAACCGACCAGGCGGCGCACCCTGGGCGTCATCCTCGGCGGCACCTTCTTCATGCTGGTGCTGTTGAACTTCGCCTGGTTCTGGCCGATCTGGACCGACGGCCTGATCACCCGCCAGGAATGGTTCCAGCGGATCTGGTTCCAGCGCTGGATCTGACCGGCCGCACCACCTCCCGGCTTGGTTCCCGCTCCCGGGCGGTGCTATCTTTTCCAGGCATCCCTCGGGGTGTGGAGGGGCTTTGGCGCAGTTGGTAGCGCGTCTCGTTCGCAATGAGAAGGTCAGGGGTTCGAATCCCCTAAGCTCCACCAGAATCAGGGGACCGCTGGCCAGCAGTGATGCTGACCGGCGGCCTTTGTCGTTTCTGGAAACCAAGGCTCGCGTGCAAGTGGCCACGCCGCGCACGGGGCGTTGAGAACTTTCGGAGAATGCGTCTCCGCAGGTGGTCACCGAGCCCGAGACGCTGACCAAGGTCCCTGGCGAAGAGCGTTGAACAATTGTTGAACGCGGCGGTAGGCTTGATCCATGTCCACCTCGATCGGTTTCCGCCCCACGGCCGAAGACGAGCGCATCCTGCGCGAAGCCGCCCGTCCCGGTGAGAGTACGTCGGACACACTGCGCCGCGCTCTGCGGCTGCTGGACCACGAACGTTGGCTCGGCCAGTTCCACGCCGACGCCGAGAAAATCAAAGGCGAGGACTTGGGCGCCGAGCCGGAAGCCTGGTGATTCGCGGCGCGGTCTACCGCATCGACCTGGGGCAGGCACGTGGGCACGAGCAGCGCGGACGACGCTTGGGGCTGGTGATCTCGCCGTCAGAGTCACCGCTGTCGGTTGTGACCGTCATCCCAACCTCGACGTCTGCCCAACCGGCGATCCATCGGCCCGAGTTGGAGATCGTCGGTCGACCGACCCACTTGTTGGTGGATCAGCTCCGTTCGATCGACACCGACTACCTGGTCGGTGACCCGGTTGACTATCTTTCCCACGACGAGATGGAAGCCGTGGAGCTGGCTCTCGCCCACTATCTGGGCATCGACTCCAGCGCGGCGAGCTAACCGACAACCCTCCGGATCGGGACCGAGGTCGGCCCGTGCAGCGAAGGCACCGTGCCCCATCGCACCGGACCGGCCGGCGCGAGCCGCGGGACGGCGTCGAGCAACTGGTTGAGCACAGTGCAGGCCTCGAGCCGGGCCAGATGGGCGCCGAGACAGAAGTGCGGCCCCACTCCGAAGGACAGGTTGCCCCCATGGTCCCGGTCGATGTCGAACCGGTCCGGGTCTGAGAACTTCCGGGGGTCGCGGTTGGCCGAGGCGTAGTACAGCACCACCCGGCTGCCGGTCGGGATGGTGAGGTCGCCGACCGGGTAGGGCGCGGTGGTCACCCGGGTGACCCACTGCACCGGCGAGCCCCAGCGCAGCGCCTCGTCGACCACCGCCGGAACCAGCGACCGATCCCCGCGGACGCGTTCGTAGAGTTCGGGGTCCTCCGACAGCCGCTCGGCGAGGATGCCGAGCAGGTTGGTGGTGGTCTCATTCCCGGCCACCACGATGATCGCCGCATAAAGGAGCACCTCCAGGCGATCCAGGGTGCCGGCCTCCTCGGCCCGCTGCAGGTGGAGGAAGAAGTCCTCCCGCGGGTCTGTGGAGCGCTTGGCGATCTCGCGTCGGACCAGCGTCTCCAACCGGATGATGGCGCCGGTGACCTCCTGGCTGAAGCGGACCGCTTGCAGGATCGAGGTGGGGGCGAAGGCGTGCGCCAGAGAGTCCGACCACTCGCGGAAGGTCTCCCAGTCGTCCTCCGGCACCCCGAGGAGGTGGGCGATCACCGTGATCGGGAGCGGGCGAGCCAGTTCGTGGGCGAAGTCGACGATCTCCCCCGACCCGAGCCGGTCGATGACCGGCGCGGCGATCCGTTGGATCTCCCCCTCGAGAGTGGCCATCTTCTTGGGAGTGAAGTGCGGCTTCGCGACATCACGGATCCGGGTGTGATCGGGTCGGTCCCTGGTGAGCACGCTCGGAATGTCGGCGGTGTTGAGGAAGATCCCCTGGGCCGAAGACAGGATCTCGTGGTGTCTAGCCGCCGCATTGACGTGCTCGTGACGCGTCAGCATCCACACATTCAGCCGCTCGTTGACCGCGACCCCGGCCGTGCGAAGCGACCGGAAGTGGGAATGCGGATCGGCGATCCCATCGGGGTCCGTCGGATCGAAACGCGTGCGCCGGACCTGAGCCGGGGCGTCTCGTACCGATGTCCTCTTGAGGTCACCGAGCACGCCCTTGCCGAGCGTGGTGGCGATCATCCCGAGCACGAACCAGGTGGCATCCGCCTGCTCGGCAACGGAACGAATGCGGGTGGAGGGTCTCATCGGGTTCTCGTTCCTTCCGACCCCGGGCCCAGGTGCCCGGGAGTCGGTTCGAGCATTCCTCTCATAGCACCCGTGCGAGTAGGCGGAAGTCTATGATTCTGGCACCAAGATTCGTGGAATCCCCCAAATCTGGCCACTCCGAGGGAGTACCCGATGAACCGTCCACCCGCCCCACCGGAGACCCTTCGGGTCCTCCTCGAGGCGACCACCGGGGCCGGTGTTCTCGACCTACTGGTCGAGCAGGCGCTGGACACCGTCGCCCGGGCGGTGCCCGCGATCGTGGAGGACCCCGAGTCCGCCGGCACCCTGCGCGGCCTGGGAGCCGCCTCCATACGCGGCCTCACCGCCCTGGTCACCGGGGCGACCCATGAGTTCGAGGTCCCACCCGAGGCACTCCAACTGGCTCGCGTCGCGGCCCGACGACAGGTCACTCTCGATGACCTGGCCGAGGCCTTCCAGGCCGCTCGTCAGGGTGCTCTGACGATGATCGGATCGGCCACGCAGGTGGTTCATCTGGACCTCCAGTCGTCGCACCTGATGGACATCACCCGGATCCTGCTGTGGTGGATCGACACGAACTTCCAGGTGATCCTCACCGAGCACAGCCGAGAGCACGACGCCCTGCTCCGCGGAGCCCATGCCCGTCGACTGGACGGGGTCAAGCGGATCCTCGACGGCCGGGAGACCGACACCGATCGGGCGGCCGGTCTGATCGATCACCCGCTGCGACTCACCCACACCGCGCTCCTGCTCTGGGACGAAGCGCCCGAGGAGTCCTCCGAAGGGGGGTCGGTACGCGACGTCGCACGACGGCTGACCGCGGCTGCCGGAGGGCGCGCCCTGGTCCTGGAGGTCGGATCCCACGAGATCTGGGCCTGGCTCAGCTCCGGGACACCCCTGGCACCTACCGCCCTGGCCGACGTGGAGCTACCCGACCGGATCCGGGTCACGCTGGGCGGCGCGAGCCCGGGCCTGAGCGGCTTCCGCGGCTCCCACCTCCAGGCACAGGCGTTGCGCCGGCTCGCTCCCGCCCTCCGCGAGGCGCCCCAGATCCTGGTCCACGATGACTATGAGATCGACATCTTCCTCGCGGGAGATCCCCACCTGCTGTCGGTGCTGGTCCACCGTGAACTGGGGCCTCTCGCGGCCGATACTCCCGAATGCGAGCGACTACGCCGCACGCTCAGGGTGCACTACCAGGAGAATCTGGTGGTCGCCCGCGGCGCCCGGACACTCGGGGTTCACGAGAACACCCTGCGCTACCGCCTCCAGGGGATCGCCGACCTACTCGGCCACCCCCTCGACCAGCGGCGACTGCAGATCGAGCTCGCCCTGCGAGCGCTGCACCACCTGTCCCTGCCCGAGCTCGCCGACCAGCGCTGAGAGCCGGCTCACCTGCCGAATCCGTTCAGGAGCGGATGCCGAGCAGATTGAGCCACAGCCGGGTCAGATGCCCGGTGAGATCGTCGACGTCGGACCTGTCGTCGAAGACGAACCACATATATGCCAGCCGTTCGGTCATCGCCCCCAGAAGCAGGGAGGTAGACGCCGGATCGACCGTCGAATCGACCAGGCCGCTCTGCTGCATCCGCCGGATCGCCCGCTCGGTCCGCGACCGGTAGTAGACCCGGCGCTCGCTCAGCACGGAGGGCGCATCGGGAAAGAGCAGGACCGACTCCTCGATCACCCGCCAGAACCGTGAGTTGCGCTTGAACGCACTCAGATAGAGACGGTTCGTCTCAGTGATCCGCTGGATCGGATCCGCCGTCCCCGGCGCGATCGTGCTGAGCTCGCCATACACCTCGTCCTCGACCGCGATCAGCAGTTGCCGGAACAGGTCCTCCTTGTTGTCGAAGTGCACGTAGAAGGAGCCGACCGCAACTCCCGCCTCGGCCGCGACGTCGGAGATCCGCGTCTTGTGCAGCCCCTTGCTCTCGAGAACCTTGCGGCCCGCGCGCAGCAGGGCGCCACGGGTCCGGAACCCATGTGGGGTCTGGGGCAGTTTGTCAGCCATCGATTCGACCCTTCTGAGCCTCGACGCCGAGGATCGCGAACCAGGCGCGGGTGAGTTGATCGATGGCGAACTCGACCGAGGGCGTGGAGTCGTCGAGGTAGAACCATTGACTGACCGCCTGCTCGCTGACGGCGATCACGGCGTCGACCGCGACCTCGCAGGGCACTCCCGGATCGATCCAGCCCTGGGCGATCCAGGAGCCGAATGCGCTCCGCAACTCCTCGGTGAACGGGTCGGCCTGTTCTCGCAGGGTGAGCCTGATCCGTTCGTCACCGAGAGCGGCGACGTTGATCGCCATCCACTGTGCGGCATTGTCGACAAGACTCGACACCCAGTTCCGCACCGTCGTCCGGACCCAGCCCGCGACCTCGGCCGACGAGGTCGGCCCCGTTGCCGGGACATTCCTGACCGCCGCGCTCCGGAGTTGGCCGACGACGTCCGCGAAGATCTGCTCCTTCGAGGAGAAGTACGTATAGAAGCTCCCCGCTGAGACCCCGGCACCCTTGGTGATATCGGTGATCCGGGCTCCGTGCAGGCCCTTGCGAGTGAAGACGTCTCGTGCTGCCGCAAGCAGCAGATCGCGACTTGCCGACACCTCAGGCGACACCATGAAAACAGGCCTCTCGTCGGCGTGATCGGGCGGGTGGGCGACCTCGATCCTCGCTCACCCTGGCGGAACGACCGAATCGTAATCCCCTCCCCCGAAGGGCACCCGCGAACGAGGACACTCGCCCCCTTCCCGGACTTCGGGCACCACCCATGACCCACCCAAGTGAACCAGTATTCGATAGATTTGTCATGGAATTTTTCCCACCTCACCGCTCGATTGGTGGCCCATATATGGCCTGTGACCTGCACTTTCGTGCCATGAATCATCAAAAAACCAAGGGCTTGACAAGTGCCACCCTACAGATGCAGGCTCAGCAATATGAATCATTCTTCAGTCGCTCCAGGTGGAGTGGACGAGCATCCCTTCGCGGGTCGGGTAGCGGTGGTCACCGGTGGCGCCCGCGGCCTCGGCCGGGCGATCGCGACGGCGCTCGCAGCGGCCGGCGCGGACGTCTCGGTCTGGGACGCACCGGTCTGGTCACAGGCCCCGTTGTCGTATCCGTTGGCGTCTCGAACAGACCTCGATGAGAGCGTCTCCGCGATCCTCGACACCGGGGTCCGAGCGGTCGGCGAAGTCGTCGATGTCCGCGACCGCGACCAGGTGCTCCGCGCCACGGCCGCGACGATCGACAAGCTCGGCGCGATCGACCTACTGATCTGCGCCGCCGGAGTGCGGTCCTGTGTCTCTGCCGCCGAGATGACCGACGACCAGTGGGACAGCGTGGTCGACACGAATCTGCACGGCACCTTCCATGCGATCCAGGCGACTCTGCCGCACCTGGCCACGTCCGGAACCGGACGGATCGTCGTGGTCGCCGCCGAAGAGGGACGGCGGGGCGCCGCGGCACTGAGCCACTACTCCGCCGCCGCGTGGGCGCAGATCGGATTGGTCAAGTCGGTCGCCGTCGAGAGCGCCGGCGACGGGATCGCCGCGAGCGTCGTCTGCCCGGGTTCGATGGACACCGTGATGTCGCAGACCGACGAATTCTGGACGCTGGCCCAGGCCGGTCGCGACGGCACCGCCCCGGTCGCCGCCCCCGATCAGGCCGAGGCCGAGCACGCACTGCGGGTACGACACCCCAGCAACGACACCTACGCCGCGCTCGACGCGGTCCGTCACGCGGTCGTCTTCCTCGCCGGCCAGCCCGGGCTCGACATGACAGGCGCCGTCCTCGATGTGTCGGCGGGTCTCGCCGCGATGAACACGGCATGAGGAGGAACGAACGATGAGAGATTTCGAGAACCAGGTCGTCGTCATCACCGGCGCCGGCAAGGGACAGGGACGCTCACACGCCCTAGCCTTCGCACAACGCGGCGCCGCCGTGGTGATCTGCGACCTGGGTGAACAACTGCCCTGTGCCTCCGCAATGGCCACCATGGAACAGCTTGAAGAGACGGCACGCATGGTGGAGTCCGTCGGCGGCGAGTGCGTCGCGATCCAGGCGGACACCCGCTCCAGCGCCGACATGACCCGCCTGGTCGAGACCGCTATCGACCGATTCGGCAAGATCGACGTGTTCGTAGCCAACGCCGGTATCGCGGCCTTCGGCCCGGTCAGCGAGATGCCCTATGACGTCTGGCGCGACGTCGTCGACGTCAACCTGGGTGGCGTCGCCACCAGCATCCGGGCGGTGGTCCCACATCTGATCGAGCGGGGCGCCGGCCGGATCGTGGCCACGGCCTCATCGGTCGGACGCGAAGGCGGCCCGAACAACGCCAACTATGCGGCCTCCAAGTGGGGCGTGATCGGCTTCGTCAAGTCGCTCGCGATCGAGCTCGCGCCACATGGGATCACCGTCAACGCGTTCTCGCCGATGTCGGTCTCCACCGACATGTGCCACAACCCGCTCACCTACGGCCTGTTCCGGCCCGATCTGGAGCAGCCCACCCGCGACGACGTGCGCGACACCTTCGCCACCCTGAACCCGATGCGGGTTCCGTGGCTGGAGGTGTCCGATGCCAGCGAGGCCGTGCTCTTCCTGGCCTCCTCCTCGGCGCGCTACATGACCGGTGCCGCCCTCGACGTCGCCGGCGGCTGGAACGCCTTCCATTCCGCCTGACCCCGCCCCCTCACCCCGGACACCGACTGGGTGCCCACCCGACACGATCACAAGGAGTAGCAATGACGTTCGACCCGACCAGCAAGGTCTCCGAGCTCGCGGCTGGTGGTCCGGCACTGTTCTTCCCGGACCCGCCGGCACCGGTGACGTTCAACTTCGACCAGGGTCTCGCCGCCGAGGAGACCTTTCCGCTCGAGGACTTCAAGAAGCTGATGAGCGATGTCATCGATCGCGACGGCGGTCTGGCCCTCGAGTACATCTCGATGGACTACGACCGTGACGCCGACCAGATCACCTACCTGCCCACCTACATCGAGTTGATGCTGGGCAACACCGCCCTGCGCGAAGAGGTCGCCACCTGGATCGGACAGACCCAGGGCGTCAGCGGTCTCAGCGCCGACAACTTCATCCTGTGCTCGGGCTCGGTCCAGGCGATCGCACTCGCGGTGAACGCTCTGGTCAACCCCGGTGAAGGGGTTCTCGTCGAGAAGGCGACCTTCCCGTATGCGATGCGGTTCATGGACATGCGTGGGGCCGACATCCGTACCGTCGACATCGACCAGGACGGACTGAATCCCGCCTCGCTGCGGGCCAGGTTGGAGGAGTTCAAGCGCGACGGGGTGGTCCCCAAGCTGCTGTACGTGATCCCCACCTTCCAGCTGCCGACCTGTGTCGTGATGCCGGAGGAGCGTCGCCGCGAGATCCTGGCCATCGCCGAGGAGTACGACATCGTGGTGCTGGAGGACGCGATCTACTCCGACCTTCGCTACGAAGGCGAGCCTGTGCCCTCGCTGCTGAGCCTCGACACCTCCGGCCGGGTCATTCAGAGCCACGGCTTCTCCAAGGTGCTCGCCCCGGCGCTGCGGATCGGTTGGATCGCGGCCTCTCAGGAACTGATCAATGCGCTCGCCTCGGTCCGCCAGGACCTCGGGGTGAGCCAGTGGATGTGCCGGATGATGGTCGACTTCATGCAGCAGGGGAAGCTCGACCCGCACATCGAGAGGGCGAACGCGATCTACCGCCGCAAGCGCGACATCGCGGTCGCCGCGATCCGCGAGCACTGCGGCGGTCTGGTCACCTTCGACGTACCCGACGGCGGCTTCTACCTCTGGCTCCAGATCGCGGAGAACGTGGACTGGGACAAGGCCCAGCACGACGCCGCGATGGCTGGTGTGTTCTGCCGCCCGGGTGAGAAGTTCCTCGGCGAAGACGCCGGCCACGGCTACCTACGCCTCGCGTACAGCCACGCACCCGATCACGAGATCGCTCGAGGGATCAAGGCCCTCGGCGAAGCGATCGTTGCGAACGCCCGCTGACAAGCGCCCGCTGACGCCCACTGAGTTCTCGGTCGAATCGCATCATCTAGGAAAGGCACACCCATGTTCTCAGCCACACCCCCCAGACTGCTGCGGGCGGCTGCCGCCACCGCAGCGGCCGTATTGGCCCTCTCGACTCTCGCGGCCTGCGGCGATTCCGACGACGACAACAAGTCCGCCTCGAACGGATCCACCGGCTCCACGGCCGCCGGTGGCGCGTGGCTGGACGAGGCGAAGGCGATCGCCGAGAAGGCCGTCACAGTCCCCACCGAGATCGCCGTCGCCTCACTCGGACCGGTGAAGCCCGCCGCCGAGATGACGGTCTACTTCGTCGGCTGCGACCAGTCGATCCCGGGCTGTGTCGCCCAGGTCGAAGGCGTCCGTCAGGCGACCGACGCGCTCGGCTTCAAGCTCCAGGTCTGCGACGCCAAGACCGACGTCGCCTCGTTCCAGAACTGCATGAGCCAGGCCGTCAACGCCAAGCCCGACGTGATCGTCAACAATGCGCGCCCGGCAGCAGACGCCGCCGAGTCCTACACGAAGGCGCACGCCGCGAACATCCCGGTCATCGGTCAGTTCACCTCCGAGCAGCCCGATGCCGAGAAGGGCAATGTGGTCGAGGTCGGCAACGTCTGCGAGCTCGAAGGGCAGTTGCTCGGCAACTTCGTCGTCGCCGAGTCCCAGGGCAAGGCCAATGTGGCGATCTTCGCCGACACCGTCTACGGCTGCAACGGACAGCGCGCCGAGGGCGTCAAGTCCGCCTTGGACAAGTGCCCGACCTGTGAGGTCACCGTCGACCGGTTCAGTGCCGCGACCGCCATGACCGACCTGCCGCCCTCGCTCCAGGCCAAGATCCAGGCCAACCCGAAGCTGACCTGGATCATCGGAACTCCCGGATTCTCCGGTGTGCTGGCGGCCGACGCGATCCGTCAGGCAGGCAAGGCCGACACCATCAGTGTCGGCACCTTCGACGGTGACGAGCCCAGCCTGGCGCTGGTCCGCAAGGGCGACATCATCAAGGCCGACGTCGCCTCCGGTGTCTACGAGAACGGCTGGACCGTGCTGGACGCTGCTCTTCGATTGAAGGCCGGCCAGGAGATCCCGAACAACATCGAGAACCCGACCCAGCTGCTGATGACCAAGGACAGCGCCCCCGCTTCCGGCACCTACGAGGGTGCCGAGGGGTTCCGGGACCAGTTCAAGGCGCTCTGGGGCCTGAACTGATCCACCTTCGTCAGCAACCCGCCATGACGCTTGAGAGAAGATGTGAATGAACGCCCTGGAACTCGCCGCAGTGACGAAGTCGTTCCCCGGTCAGCGTGCACTCGACGATATCGACTTCACCGTCGCCGAGGGTGAGATCCACGCCCTGCTGGGGCACAACGGATCCGGCAAGTCCACTCTGATCAAGATCATGTCGGGGTTCTACCTGCCCGATGGCGGGCCCACCACCTCCTACTCCGTCGCCGGACAGCCGATGAAATTCGGCGACGGAGTAGGTGTGAGCCGGGCTGGCGTCCGATTCATCCACCAAGACATCGGCCTGCTCGATGACCTGACCGTGCTGGAGAACCTACGGCTCGGCTCGGGGACCTATCAGGCCGGGCTGTTGGGCCGGATCAAATGGCGCGGTGAGCGGGCGGCCGCGGTGGCACGGCTGACCGACCTCGGCCTGGACCACATCGATCCGGATGCCATCGTCGGGCGGCTCAGCGCCGTGGAACGGACCGAGGTGGCGATCGCCCGGGCCCTGGACGTCGAGTCGGCGATCCGGGTACTGGTCCTCGACGAGGCGACGGCCGCGCTGCCCAGTGAACAGGTCGAGCACCTGTTCGCGCTGGTCCGCAAGCTGGTGGCTCGCGGTGTCGGCGTGGTCTATGTGACCCACCGCCTGGAAGAGGTGCTGGCCATCGCCGACCGGGTCACGGTGCTCCGCGACGGCGAGGTCGTGCTCAAGAGCCAGGTCGCCGACCTGACCCAGCAGTCGCTGGCCCGAGTCATCGCCGGTATGGACGTGGGCCCGGTCCGTAACGAGGAGCGACTCGCTCCCGAGCGCGTCACCGCTCCGGTCCTCGAATTCCGTCAGGTCCATGTGGGCACGGAGTTGCAGGGAGCCACCTTCTCCGTGCACCCGGGCGAGATCGTCGGGGTCGCCGGGCTCACCGGCTCCGGGGTACACGAGATCGTCCGTCTCCTCGAAGGCTCCGAAGCCCTCATCTCAGGCGAAGTGCGGCTCGGCGGAACACCGCTGCGCACCTTCGGTGCCCGAGCGCTACGCAAGCACCGGGCAGCCGTGCTCCCCGGTGAACGATCCCGCAAGAGAATCACCGGGATGAGCGTCGCCGAGAACCTGACCATCGGCGATCTAGCGCCCTTCTGGCGACGCGGCCTCTTTCGGCATCGGGCCGAACGCCGCGAGGCGACCGCCGCGATCGACCGCTTCTCGATCCTGCCGGGAGACCCCGATCAGGCGATCGAGTTGCTGAGCGGCGGAAACGCCCAGAAGGTCTACGTGGCGCGCTGGCTGCGTACCGGCCCGAAGGTGCTGATCTTGGAGGAGCCGACGCACGGGGTCGACGTCGGCGGGTCCGCCGACATCCTCCGCTTCATCTCCGAAGCGGCCGCCGCGCACGGCGTCGCTGTACTCCTGTGCTCGTCCGACACAGATGACCTTGAAGCCACCTGCGACCGCGTCGTGATCCTGCGCGCCGGTGTGGTCGCCGAACAACTCACTGACAGGGAGATCACCCGTGAGCGAATCGTTGAGCTCTGCTATGCCTGACCTGGCCGAAGCAGAGGTGACCGGAGGACCGGTCCGAACCCGGGGACGGCGGGCCTCCGCCTCCAATCTGGTGGAGCGCTGGGCGGGACCAGCGATCCTGGTCGCGTTGATGATCACGTTCACGATCACCTCACCCGGGGTCTTCCTGACCAGCAGCAACCTGCTCGCCGTGGTCAACAACCAGACCATCACCGCGGTCGTCGCGCTCGGCCTGCTGTTCCCACTGGCCTCCGGGGTCTTCGATATCTCGATCGGCGGCGTCATCACCCTGTCGGTGATCGTCTCGGCCTGGCTGTTCCAGAGCACCGAGGGCAATATGCCGGTGGCACTGGTCATCTTGATCACCCTGGCCGTCGGCGCGACCGCCGGTCTGCTCAACGCGCTGCTGGTGGTCAGGCTCAAGATCGATCCGTTCATCGTGACGCTGGGCTCGGGTTCGGTCTTTCTCGGTATCTCCCAGTTCATCGCCAACGGGCAGGTGATCTCCAAGAACATCCCGGATACGTACACCAAGCTGGGGCGCGGAGAACTGTTCGGTGTTCCGAACCCGATCGTGCTGGTGATCGTGCTGGCGCTCATCGTCTTCTACGTCCTGGAGTACACCCCGCTGGGACGGATGATCTACGCCACCGGTGCCGGGCGGGAGCCGGCACGTCTGGCCGGTGTGCCGACCGACCGGATCCTGTTCCTCGCGTTCATCGTCTCGGCCACGTGCGCGGCACTGGCTGGTCTGCTTTACACCTCGCGGATCGGCACCGGTCAGCCCGACGTCGGAGCCCAATACCTGCTCCCCTGCTATGCGGCGGCCTTCCTCGGTTCCACGATGATCAAGCCCGGTCGCTTCAACGTCCTAGGTCTACTGGTCGGTCTCGCCATCCTCGCGATCGGCATCAACGGCCTGCAGCTCGAAGGGATCCCCTTCTGGCTGGTCTCGACCTTCCAAGGCGGCGCGCTGATTCTCGCCGTGGTCTTCGCGAAGGTCCGTACCCGCAAGAGCAGCACCGGCAGCTGACGCGCTGCCACCCCACTTTCTGATCCAGAGGAGGACACGATGGGAAAGCTCGACGGCAAGGTTGCGCTGATCACCGGCGCAGCACGTGGACAAGGTCGCGCGCACGCGGTGACGATGGCGCGCGAAGGAGCCACGATCGTGGCGATCGACCGGTGCGGTGACCTCGACACGATCCCGTATCCGCTCGGCACCCGCGCAGAATTGGCCGAGACCCGGCAGCTGGTCGAAGCCGCAGGCGTCCCCTGCGTCACCGCAGAGGTCGATGTCCGCGACACCGAGGCGCTGGGCACCGTGGTGACCCAGACCGTCGAACGGTTCGGTTCCCTCGATATCTGCGTGGCCAGCGCGGGAGTGTGCGGCTTCGGCACGTTCTGGGAGATCACCGACCAGGCCTGGGACGAGATGATCGGGGTCGACCTGACGGGTGTCTTCAAGACGCTGCGCGCGGTCGCCCCGCAGATGCTGGCCCAGGGATCCGGCCGGATCGTGGCCACCTCCTCGATGGCCGGCCATATGGGAGTGCAGAACCTGGCCCACTATGTGGCTGCCAAATGGGGCGTGATCGGGCTGGTCAAGACGCTCGCCCTCGAACTCGCGCCACACGGAGTCACCGTCAATGCCGTCTGCCCGGCGACCGTCGATACCCCGATGGTGCACAACGAGGCCTTCTACGGACTCTTCTGCCCCGATCTGGACTCACCCACACGTGAGGAGGTCGAGCCGACCTACGCCACCATGAGTCCGATGGGCATTCCGTGGGTGAGCCCGGATGACATCGCCCAGGCGGCGCTGTATCTGGTCTCGGACGCCGCCCGGTTCATCAGTGGATCCACGCTCGACGTCAGTACCGCCGCGTCTGCGGGGCTGCCCGGATGACGACCCCCGCGCGGCGCTTCAGCCCCGACCACCTCCGCTTCCCGGGGATGTCTCAGGCGGTCCGGACCGGTCACGCGGTGGTCGTCTCGGGTCAGGTCGGGCTGGACGCCAACGCCCAGATCGTCTCCGACGATCCCTACGAGCAGGCCAGACAGTCCCTCACCAATGTGCGACTCGCCCTGGAGGGTGTGGGTGCGAGGATCGACCAGGTCACCAAGCTGGTGTGCTATCTGACCGATCCGGCGCACTTCGCTGCATACAGCGCGGCGAAGAACGAGTTCTTCGCCGCGCAGCCCGGGGATGAGGCTCCAGCGAGCACCACGGTCGTGGTCTCGGCTCTTCTCGACCCCCGGATGCTGATCGAGGTCGAGGCCTACGCCCACATCCCGGTCGCCAGCGACGCGAGCGGGGCCCCATGAGTCGAGACGCGGCGATGCGCGGCGAACAGGGCATCCCTAGGTTGAAGCGTGGTCTGGCCGAGATGCTCAAGGGTGGCGTGGTCACGTTCGGGGAGATCCCGCAGCCGGACCGTCTCGGTGGGCGCGGCTGGTGACCGGGTACTGTGGCACCTCTTCCGCCGTCTTACATTCCGTGAGACAATGGCGCCATGGCAGCGACGATCACCTTCCGCCCAGACGAGGAGACCAGGCTCGCGCTCGACGAGCTCACCGCCGACGGCACGCCTGTGTCGGCTGCGGTGCGGGCCGCGCTCATGGAGGCCGCGTCCCGGCATGCCAAGGCACGGCTCCGTGCGGAGGCCGAAGCGCTGGCAGCAGACCCCGAGGACCGCGCGGAGGCCGCCCAGGTGCTGCGGGACCTGGAGTCGCTGCGTGCGTGGTGACGTCTACCAGTGGCGCACGCCGCGCGATGCGAGGGGGCATGAACAGCAGGGCCGACGCTACGCCGTGGTCGTCCAGTCCGACGACCTCCAGGTCCTCTCGACCTGGATGGTCGCGCCGACGTCGACCTCGGCGAGACCGGCGACCTTTCGTCCGAGCATCGAGATCGACGGCACCCCGACCCGCGTGCTCGTCGAGCAGACGAGCGCCGTCGATCCCAACCGGCTCGGGGACCAGGTCGGACACTTGGGCTTCCACGAGCTTCGCACCGTCGATGCCGCCCTGCGTCTCGTCCTCAACCTCTGAACTCGCCCACCTGCGCAAGATCAACCTGGCGACTCTGGACCACGGCATCAACGTCGACGACATCCCGCACCCACACCGACTGGCTGAGTACGGCTGGTGAAGGTGCGAACGAGAGGGGGACACCCATGACCGTGACCAATGTGTCGATCGGCTTGGCCGAGGCGACTCGGATCCTCGCCACCGCCGTCGCCGAGGCCGAGCGTGAAGGCGTGGCGGCGGCGGTCGTCGTGGTGGACTCCGGAGGGCGCGTGGTGCTCGCCGGACGGATGGACGGATGCTCGCAACTGGCACTGGACGCCGCCACCGGAAAGGCCTATACGGCAGCCTGCCTGGCAGTGCCGACCTCGACCTGGGAGCAGCGCGTCCGCGAGGATCCCGGCTTCGCCGGCTCGGTGGCCGCCGTCCCCGGCTTCACCCTGCTCGGCGGCGGGGAACCGATCCAGGTCGAGGGCCCGGTGATCGGCGCGGTCGGTGTCAGTGGTGGGACATCTGAGCAGGATGTCCGGATCGCGCGCGCTGGCTTGGCAGACCTGGCGAGTCAGCCTCCGTCGATGGTGATCACGGGGCCGCCGGGGTAGAGGTCGAGTCCGGGTGGGGCGTTGTGGATCGTCACGGCGTCGTGGGTGGGGATGGGTCGGGTGCCGTGCTGGTCCACGAGGTATCCCCGCTGGTGGGGTGTGATCCACACGTAACGCCCCACACCGGCTTGGCGTACTCGATACCCACCGAACGTCTTCATCCGATGGTTCCGCCTACCCAACGGGCCCGAATTGTCGATACTCGTCTGGCCCGGCGGACCGTCTTCGTCGTAAGGCCTCACATGGTCGTAATCGACGTTCCTGCTGGTCGAACTCGCATACGGGGTGTAGTCACCACCCGTGATCAGATGCACCCGCTCTTTCAACCACTCAGGATGCTCATACGCAGAAGCCCGGACCCGATCTGACAGGTCGATCACCGGCTTCACCACCACCCGACACCCCGCAAGGAATGTCTGTAGTTGGGTCAGGGAGACCGGACCGAGGCCCTCCACCCGCGCCACCCCAGCAGCACCATCCAGCGCGGCCTGATGAAGATGGACGTACAGCACCGTCTTCGGCGCCAACGCCTTCAGATTCAAGTCACTCAACTTGGCCAGCACCTCGGTCGGGACCGCAACCGCACGCGTCACCTGGTCTGACTCTGGTTCTGCTGGCTCGAGGTTGCTGGTTTCGAGATTCTCAGTGAGCAACGCCAAGAGCTCAGCCGGTCGGGCCAGGTAGCCGAACGCGATAGCCCGCAACTCATCCGCACCGACCATCTCGTGACCCTTCTCATGGTCCTTCTCGTGGTCTCTGGCGTGCTGTGTGCGGAGGATCTCCGCGACCCGGGACACCGTCGCGTCGATCCA